>NZ_CACTIU010000005.1:0-27736 GCF_902713635.1 Wolbachia endosymbiont of Cardiocondyla obscurior
TATTTTTATCAATTCTGCAATCATTTATCTTAATATTAAGTTTCTTAAACCTTCTTGATGCTTGTGAATAGCTGATAACTGCCAAATCTCTTCCTATTTGTTGCAAATACCCTTTTATAAACCCGACTGTTTGTCTTAAACCAATTCTAAAGAAACTGACGATTATATGCACCAAAATCACAACTTTATCACTATAAATATAGTTGCCGCCCTGCATTTTTGGACAATTCTCGTACCAATTTTCTATGGCGTCATTGATATAACAAAAAATGCTTCCTCTTTCTTGGAGAAATTTGTTATATTCATGGCAGTTACTGACTCTCATTTTTTGTGGCATATTTTTTCTTCAACAGTTAAATGGCTATTTATAATGAATTTTGTCAGTAACTGCCAGTTCTTTTCACTTGAGCGATGCAACAAAGCCCACTGGGATCCAGCTTTTGATCGAAAATGTTGTATAGTGCATAATCAATTTTTCTGGATTCCAGTGTCAAGCACTGGGATCTGGTAGACAATGTTCATACAGCAGCTACTCGGATGACACCTTGTGCTTGCTGGCTATAATTGCTAAGGATTTTTATTTAATTTAACTGCATCTTTTGCCTTATCCAATAACCCATTAATAAAACCAATTTCGCTTGGTTTATCAAGTAAATCAGATGCAATGTTAGTATATTCATTAATGACAACTGGAACTGGCGTATCACAATTAGCTAACTCACATATTGCAACACGCAAAATAGATAAGCTTATAAGATTTAACCGTGAAAGGGACCAACTTGGGTGTAAATAAGACTCTATTATTTTATCATATTCTTCACTGCTTTTTATAACCTTATATAACAAGTTTTCTAAGAACTGATGTTCAAATTCTTCACATTCAAATATATCTTTCAACTTATTTATGTAGTCCTTAAGCTCACAATTTTCCAGTTTAAAAGTGCTTTTGTTGTAACCTACGAAAATATTTGAATAAGCAATTTGTACAGCAAGAAATCTTGCCGTGCTTCTTTTTATGCGCCACTTTTTATCTACTGGTTTTTCCTCCATTATTTTAATTTATTGTGTAAATCTATCATACGCAAAACAGTTGAGGCTGCATGGCCACCAACGTTCTTTTTGTTTTTATCAGCTCTAACTAGCGCTTTATCTTTGCTGTCAGCGGTAATTACACCCATACCAAGGGGTATTGCATAATGCATAACAACCTCATTTAAGCCTTCAATTACTCCTTTACAAACATATTGATAATGATCGGTTTCACCGCGAATTACGCACCCAAGAGCTAAATAACCATCATAATTAGTATGCCCACTCTTGACTGCAAAAAGAATTGTAGCTGGTATCTCAAATGTACCAGGAACCTCAACTACATCGTAACTGGCATTACTGCCTTTTAATTTATCAATTGCACCTTCAAGCAAAAGGTTCGCTATTTCAGTATAATAAATTGAATTAACTATTAGTATTTTCAACATTCACCCCCACTTTTCTTGTTAAGAATACCTTGATTAAGGATTGTTGAATTAAAGTTATAATATTACTAAATATCCAATATATTACTAAGCCGGCAGGAAAAGAAGAAAAAATAAAGACAGAAATGTAAGGTAAAAACTTCATAACATTTACTTGAATATCATCTTTACTGGTTTGATCTTTCTCACTTAGCTTCTGCTGAATTATCATGGTGGCACCGAAAATTATAGGTAAAATGCCTATAGAAATAGGAAAGTTATAATTAAACAACCCAAATAATGTAAAGATGTTCGTTGGGTCAGGAGCTGAAAGATCCTTAATCCATAAAAAAAAAGGAGCATGCCTCATCTCTATAGTAACAAATAATACTTTATATAGAGCAAAAAATACCGGTATTTGTATTAGCATGGGAAAAATGCTCGACATTGGATTTACGTTGTTTCTCTTAAACAATGCAATTGTCTCTTTATGCTGCTTTAAGCTGTCATTTTTATACAACTCTTTTATACGAGTTAATTCAGGCTGCAGGCTTTTTACCTTAAACATCGAAATATATGATCTATTAGATAAGGAAAGCATCAAAAGTTTGATTACTAAAGTCAGCAATAATATTGCTAAGCCAAAATTTTTTAAAACGAAGTTAAAATATTCAAGCAGTAAAAACACTGGTTTAGTTATAAAGTAAAGAACACCAAAATCTACAGCTTTATCAAACAGGGGTATATTGAGAGTGTCCTTATAAGAATCCAGTAAATTCAACTTTTTTGCTCCAGCAAAAAAATAATTCACATTAGAAACGCTTGCACCAGGCAGTATGCTCTTGTAAGGTTTGACAAAATCTACTTGGAATTTATCAGTATTATTAACGTTTGTGTGTTTAATGCTTACATTTATTTTATCAGATTTTTCAGGTATGATGGCTGTGAGCCAGTATTTATCAGCAAAACCAAACCAATTTTTTTCACTCGTGCTTGCTTTTATTAAATGTTTTTTGGAAATATCCTTATATGTCCACTCCTCTAGTTTATTATCAAATGCACCCAGTACTCCTTCATGGGATATCCAATAAGATTCGTTGATATTGTCACGTTTACGGTTAATTTTACCATAAGGAACCAAAACTACATTATCCTTTGTATTATTTTCAACAACTTGCTCAACTTTAAACATGTAATTATCGTCGAGGTTAATTTTCATTCTAAATAAAATGCCATTCTCATTGTCCCAAGATAAATTGACCTCTTTTTGATTAAGTTTATCTGCTCGCCAGACTGCTTTAGAATCTGGAACTTTAATCTTGTTACTCGGATCGAGCCACCCAAATTCTGCAAAATATACATCTTTTGATTCTGCAGGTGACAGTAACACCACTTGTGGAGAAGAAGAACTCGGTTCTAAGTGGTAATTAGTTAAAATTAAGTCATCAAACCTTGCACCTTTCAGAGAAATTGATCCTTTAATCATGTTATTGGTTAAACTAACCCTCTGTTCTCGAGTAGAATTAATAATTTCAGAACGATTTTGGTATATTATAGGAGCAAGGTCGTTAAAAGATTCGATATGTTCAATATTTTCAATCAATGGCTGGTTTTGGTTTGTACTAAAAAAATTATCATAAATAATACGCCAAGACACCATGATTAACATGGAAAGGATAGCTGCCAAAATTAAACTTTTTGCTTCTGACATGAAATTAAATCAAACATATCTTCTTAAAGTGTATACTAAATATTGTACTAAAACAATGAAATTTACTTATTTTTAATAATAACTTTTAACGCTGATCTTTAAAATTTATTTTAATAGCTTCAAATTTTAACAATATGAACGCGGTGAAAAATCTAGTTATTTGGTTGCTAATAATAGCCACTACTGCAATGCTTATTGATTCACAAAGGGACAAACTAAGCGACAGATTTCTCAGTACTTTTTTACCATATAAAGGAAGAATTCAAAATAGCGGTCAGAATAGTGGAAGTATTGAATTTACGAAGTCATATGATGGACACTTTTATATTCAGGCTCAAGTCAATGATCGCAATATAACGTTTTTGCTTGATACTGGAGCAACCGATATTGTTCTATCACAAAAAGACGCATTACATGTTGGTATTAACTTACAAAATGTTCAGGATTTTAAAATATATGAAACTGCGAAAGGTCAAATAAAAGCTGGAGTGGTTCAAATACCTCAAGTTAAAATAGGAAATTTTTTGATTAATGATGTACAGGCAAGCGTTAACACTCATTCTATGTCTCATTCACTACTTGGAATGAGCTTTTTAAGGTATTTTCATTTCACTATAAGAGATAATAAGTTGATATTATACCGCGACTAAACACTTCTACAATCTACTTATCAAAGCTCTGTAGGTCAATATAGGAGCAGAAATAAATATTGCAGAACAAGTGCCAATCAAAATACCAAAAAAAATGATCAAGCTGAAGTCTTTCACTGCATCTGTGCAGATTAATGCCAAAGGAAGAGCAGCAAGAAGGGTTGTACCAGAAGTTAATATAGTGCGAAATAATGTAGCGTTGATACTTGCATCTACTACCTCACTCATCCGCCCACTTTTACCACTCCTGCGATACTCTCGAATCCGATCATATATAATTACTGAGTTATTGATTGAATAACCAATGACAGTAAGGAGAGCTGCAACTGATGAAATATTAAACTCAATGCCAGTTAGGCTAATAAAACCAACAGTTAAAATCACGTCATGAATCAGTGCTGTTATTCCACTGAATCCACATTGCCAATTAAATCTAAACCAAACGTAAAAAAATATTCCAACAATCGCGATCAACATGGATAACATTCCTTCAAATATTTGTGTTGAGCTTATTTGTGGGCCAACATAGTCTATTTTACGATAGCTTATTGAGCTCCCCAGCTTTTCTTCTAGTATGCTTTTTATCTTTTTGATTTTATCTTCATCTCCTTCATCTTTAAAACGCATGACTAAATTATCACCCGCTTTTGAACTCTGCACTGTAAAACCATTTTCTTTTAATGCATCGAGAATAGAGTGATTCTCATCTGAAGATTTTATCTCTATCAAAATTCCGCCTGCAAAGTCTATGCCTAAGTTCACTCCACGCAGTACAACAATGAGCATTGAAAAGATGATAAGAATAATGCTAACGAGTGCAGTCAAATCCCTATATTTACTAAATTTTATATTGAGGTTATCTGGAATGAGTCTAAGTGCCATGCTATTTACTTAAACTTGAATTTTATATACTTTTCAAAAAATTCACTAGTTTATTCTGTGATTGTTTGACTATGTAAATTTTTCTGTCAGTTGATTCTTGTCTGTCAATTAAGTTCTATCTAGTGCAAACTTTGCAATTTTGAAGTACATTACAAGAGCAAAATACCGCCAATTTGGCCCATCATTTTATCTCTGCAAGCTTATCCCCCCCTTGCTATGTTAGCAACGCAACCTAAGCTAGGTTCCTTCATAGCAGTGTTAGGTACACTGCCATATCTTTCAAAACTTTCATGGTCTATAGCTTCCTCAACACTTTTTCCTCCTAAAAGACAGTTTTCCCCTAAACTTTTTCCCCTATTTTTTAACTCATTAAACCTTGCTCTGTTTTCCCCATCAATCTCCACTTTTATTTTATTGCTGCCTTTCTCACTAGGACTTAGATAAATACTTATCTCTCCTACCTCAGTAGTAAAAGACATTTCAATACCACCTTTTGAGACATCCATGTAATTTCTTTTTCCCCCTATTTCTTCTACATTTTCAACTCTTACTATACTTTCTCCAATTTTGAGTATGCCAACTCTTAAATTTAAGTCTTTGGCTTTTTCATTGTTTAGGATTTCTGCAACTTCAACAATACTATCTTGCGAGTACTCTATACAAAAATATCTATTATCCTTGTCTACTCCTAATACATTTTGAGTCTGCTTGCTTTTGTTTACAATACTTTCATATGCTAAACCTTTTAGCTTGCTTTCAATTTCCTTACATTTCTCAGAAAGACCATCATCAAATCCATTACAAGTAACTATCTGCTCAAACTCATTCCCATCGAAAAAATTATGGCGTTTTACTTTCCCACCTTCTAACAATAAATTACTAACAATGCTTTTGATAATGTCCTCTTCAGACACTTCATTTTTTTTGTTACAGTTTTGATCTTCACTTTCTTTGTTACAGTTTTGACCTTTACTTTCTTTGTTACAGTTTTTATCTTTACTTTGATAGGGAAAGTTATCAAATACAAAAGTGTTACTTCTGTTACTTATATGACTACCACTAGTAAGATCTTTTATTTCTTCAAATACTGTATTTGTTACAGTTTTGTTACAACAACTACATTTTAAATTTAACATTACTTCTTTTTCTAAGTATTTAGCTACTATGCACTTAATACTTTCTGGAGTATTTTTTATATCTTTTTGTTCATTTTGTTCTGTTATACCTCTCACCTCCCCACAGCATTTATCAATCAGATCCTGTTTACTTTGAGTTAACGACATTTTTAGTTTCATAAAAAGTGAGTCTTTTAGAAAAGGATTATCATCTTCTAGGTCCCGATCATTTTCTGAATCCAAATCATCTGTTAACTCCATTGAATCAAGATTACCTGAACTATAGTACGAACCCTTTTTTGAGTCCGAACTATCTTCTGAGTTCCCATCACTATCTGACCAATTGTCAACTTTCGGAAATTCTGAGCTTTTCTGTTCACCTTCAAAAGTCTGATTACTACCGCCAGCGCCCTTTGTCAAATTTTCTTTACTTTCACAAGAATCACCTAAAGAATAGCCTTGACCCTCTTCTTGATCTGAAGCACTTAATTTGCTACAAGTCGCTTGACTATAATCATTGAAGTTATAACCTAAACCATTACTACCATGCTGTAAAGGATCGCTTTTAAAAATTTGTGGATTATTACTTCCGTCTGGCAAATTACCTGATAAACCAGTCTGATGATTATTTTCACCTACCCAACCATCAGTTGTTGTTGGAGTACATGCATTTCCTGTATATTTTTGGTTATTTTGTGCTTCTATTTTCCTCTTCTTGTACAACGGTTCAAACTGATCAATTTCAATCGATCGTACTCGTTTCCTTGAAGGAAAGTCCTCTGGAATCTGATCCTCATCGTCAGAATTGTGACCTGAATCACAAATTACATGATCATTGCAGGTAGAATTATGCTCTTGACTAATCAAGGAAAGCTGAATTAGATTGCTAAAAACAATATTATCTAGCTGTACTGAATCAGTACTTTCAAAAATTTGTGGATTATTACTTCCGTTTGGCAAATTACCTGATAAACCAGTCTGATGATTATTTTCACCTACCCAACCATCAGTTGGTGTGGGAATGCATATTCCTGTATATCTTTGGCTATCAAGAGAATCATTAGTTAATTGTACTGCTGTATAAGTTGTCCGGTCATCCTCATCATCGGAACTAATACCTGAATCATGGCCATCACCTTCTTCTGAATCTGAATCACCTGACCTATGATTATTACTGTTATCACTTGTACAAGAATCATCGGAGTGCTGTAGAGGAGTTTGTGCATTACTTTCAAGATTTTGATGCCAATCGCTGTAAGGCTCCTTAAAATCGAAAGCAGTGCGTATAGCTTTTTCCTTGCCTGATACCCCACCATTCATATTGTATAACCATTACTCACTAATCCCTTAGTGAATATCGTAATATATAGGTCTGTCAATAAAAAAATATAACTTTCTTTGGTTCTAACCTTTGCAAATCAGTATCTATAGCCCGGTAATTTCTCATATATTGCACTCTGGACCTAGGAGCGTTGTTAATAAATCCACGACAGCTAGACAACCTTCGCCCGTTTACTAAAAGGAAAAGCAGCAAAGAGCGAACCAAAAGCGATAAGAAAGGATCCAAGCCAGATTATAGACATTCCAGGTTTATAGTGCACTTTAGCTGCGATTTTGCTCTTACTCTTATCAATTTCTCCAATTACAACATAAATATCAGAAAATAAATTGTGGTAGATACTGCTTTCAACATTTTTCTGACCTTCCGCAAGGTAAAATCTATATTCAGGAGTTACTTCACCCAATATCTTGTTATTCAGCAAATTCCTGATATCCATTGTACCCCTCACTGCATGGAAATTTTTTTCTTTTATTAGCTCAATATTTCGTAAAGTAACTTTAAATTTATTGACTGTTATGCTATCCCCTATTTTTAAGTAATTTTCTTTTTTCTCCTGCCAACCAACTGAATAAGCTATACCAAGCACTAGAATTGCCACTCCAGCATGAGCTGCCATCATTGCATAGTAGGATTTAGAAACTTTTCTTGCTAATAAAATTGATTCACCAAATGCTACCTTAAATAAACAAATTCTTTTACTGTATGCTTCTAAAACAAAGATTAATAATGCTATGGAGATAGTAATTGATAGCACAATTATTAGCTCCATGTGAAAAATAAACGGCAAAATAGCTGCAGCACTACAAAATGAAAATCTATATTCACGGAATATTGGCAATAGACTATTTCCCTGCCAACTGCAGTATTGCCCAATTATCGTGAGGGCTAGAATAGCCAGTGCAATAGGATTAAATAAAGAATTGTAATATGGTGCTCCAACTGAAATTAATTCACCGGTTAAATATTCGAGCACTGTAGGGTATAAAGTGCCAACGAACACAATGAAAAAGGCAGTGATGAATAATAAATTGTTCATCAGCATCATCGTAAGGCGTGAAAAGAATCTTCTACCCTCTGTCACTTGAGTAGCAGGTTTCTTTTCAGATTCCAGTGTCAAGCATTGGAATGACATCGCAGACGTGTGATTTTTTCTCGTAAATACTACAAATATTACTAAGCTACTGACTGTAATTACACCAAGTAGAGCTAATATATACAGTCCATACCTTGGATCATCTGCAAACGTGTGCACTGAGGTGAGTATTCCTGAGCGGACTAGAAATGTTCCAGTCACACTCAATATAAAAGTTGTAAGCGTAAGTAAAATAGCAAAGTTCTTTAAAACATTGAAATTCCGTACCACGAGCAACAAATGTGTCAGCGCTACTGCAATTAGCCACGGCATCAAAGAAACGTTTTCCACTGGATCCCAAAACCAAAATCCACCCCACCCAAGTTCGCGATATGCCCACCAGCTACCCAAGCTGATGCCCAAAGTGAGCAGCGACCAAGAAATAAGTACCCAAGGCCTGACAATTTTAGCCCAAACATTTCCTTCAACTTTTGCAATTAATCCAGCTATAGAGAGCGAAAAAGGAACGCTAAACCCAAGGTACCCCAAATATAATATCGGTGGATGAATAGCAAGGCCTATATCTTGCAATATCGGATTAAAACCCAGTCCATCTGTTTCAATGCCTGGCATTTTAGTGAAGGGGCTGGATTCAAGTAAAGTGAACAGTAAAAAACAAAAGCAAATCAAGCCTTGGGTGATAAGAGATATTTTTTTTAATTTACTACCATTAGTTCGTTCTGGTGTCATTCCAGTGCTTGACACTGGAATCCAGTTTTTATTATACTGCCATTTGATGTACTCATTTGCAATTAAATTGTCTGGATCCAAGTAGTCAAGCACTGGGATGACAGAAGGTATATAAATATCCATTAGTAATAAATACATGGTGAGCACTAAGGTCCAAAGCAACATAGATCCTTCTTTATTTCCCCAAACACCACAAATCTTGTAGATCAAAGGTTTTGTTGTGTGTGAGTGGTAGTATACGTTTTCAAGTGAAAAATCATTTGTAATGTGGCAGTAGATCAAAATAGCCATTGATGTTGATACACAAAAAAATATGGCAGTGGTAATAAACCGACAAGAACTAAGCGGTAAAAACAAATATGTCAAAGACAATAAGCAGGCTAGCAATAGCAATATATTCCCAAGTTCAGGCATAAAAAATTATAGTTTTTATATAAACAATATTACTGATGATAAGTTAGAAGTTAAAGTGTTAATTGATGCTAGCATAATGCTCCCGTAGTTAGCTGTGCTAGTATTAATTAAAAATTAAATATTAAATCTTTATACTTTTATAGATAGCGTTAATATTGAGGTAACATTGTGGGTACAACTAAGATTAGTAAATTTCCATTCAATATAAAAGGTAAAGTGGCAAAACAACATGCCAAACCAATAATCGAAAAAAATCTCTATACTATTTTAGGATTCAAAGATATAGAAGATTTTGAAAATAAGACAAGTAAACTTGTTAATAAAAAAGTTTGGCAATCATTTGTTGACTGCTTTGCAAAAGAAATAGATTATGCAGCAACCGAAGAAGTTGTAAAAAACATCGTTTGTAACATTGCAAAGAGTGATCAAGGTAATGCTTTTACCAAAACTGAACATCTCATATTAAATGAAAAGCAAGATAATAAAAAGAGAGAAAAAGCGATTAGAAAAGCTATTAGTATTTTGAGAAAAATCAATCCAGAAAAAGCCTTTAATGAACTTTCAGTAATAAAAAAACAAGCTGAAGATTTTTTACAAACCGATTTTTGTAAAGCACAGAGTAAATCACTTCAAGGATTTGCTCCCTCTGGTGGACAGCTCTTTGCGGAAACTCTGAAATATATAGAAACACTAGAAAGATTATCCGAAGTAAAAAAAGAAGGGCTAGTTAGAGATTTCTTGTTAAATCATGTTAGTTTATTGAATAAAAAGTATCCTAAATCACAAGGTAAAAGGGAAGATGCTATAACAATACTATCAAATGATGAGTTGAAGAATTTTTACAATAAAGGTGTAAAAGAAGGAATGTTACAACCAATGGCATCTTACAAAGGATGCAGAAACCTGTATGACAAAATGAACCAGATAAAAAATGAATCCAAAAGTATAATTAAAAGAGAAGAACGGGAAGAAAATTTAAAGAAAATAGATAAGTCGATAATCAGCGCAATTAATGACATAAAAAAACATAGAGAAGCAATCCTTAACTGTAAAGACTTTCAAAATTCTTACATAAAAGAGAAAAAAGAACATCCATTTAGAGGCAACGCATGTCAAAAAATGATTGATATATATCAAGAGAGAATTGTTGGATATCAGGAGAAAATTCGTCAAAACTTAAACCAAATAAAAGCGATATTAAAAAGTGCGCCGCAAGAAATGGATGATGTGGAAGAATTCGAGGAAATAATTGATGATATACATGAAGCAAAGCAGTGTGATGAAATTTTTGATTCAGCTTTAATTTGTTTATCGAACATACAGAATGAGCTAGATATTCAGCTGGAAAATCCTTCAACAGAACTCAGAGCTTCACACATTAACGTTAAAACTGAGCTAACTAGGTTATAAGAACCAAATCTTTAGGATAATGAAAGCACTTTAATTCAAGACAGCTCTTAGTCTGTGTTTTAATTTGGTTGTGTTTTATTAAAAAAACTTTAGATTTATTTTATAATCGATACTCAAATATAATGACTCAAACTTGGGATTTGTTGCAAACAGGGCAAAAGGAAGGCTATAAAATTGCGTATACTAATGCTCGTATTATCGACCCGGAAACTAAACTTGATATAAAAGGTTCATTATTGACTGAAGGGGATAAAATTGTTGACTTTGGTGAATCATTATTTTCAACAAGTGGAGTTGATGAAACAATAGACTGTAAAGGGCTTGTTCTAATGCCAGGCCTTATTGACATTCACGTACATTTTCGTGAACCAGGCCAGGAACATAAAGAAACTATATATACAGGTAGCAAATCTGCAGCTGCAGGAGGCGTTACAACTGTAGTTTGTCAGCCAAACACTGTTCCAGCAATTGATAGCGTTGTTTTGGCTAAATATTTGAAATATAGAGCATTTGAAACTTCGCATGTGAATGTTGAATTTTACGCTAAAATCACCACTTCGGAAGAACACCTGACTGAAATGGCACTTTTAAAGGAAGCAGGTGCGGTTGGGTTCACTGATGATGGCATGCCAGTTATGAACCCAATGATTATGAGACAGGCGCTGCTTTATTCAAGTATGCTGGGTGTTCCTATTGCTCAACATGCAGAAGATTTAAATTTATCAGCAGGTGGTGCAATCAACGAAGGTAAAATTTCTGAAGAATTGGGAGTAAAGGGGATCTTAAGTGCGTCAGAATCGGTTATGGTAAGTCGCGATATACTGCTCATGAAAGATATGGAGAATGTGCACTACCATATTCTACATGTCTCTTCAAAAGATTCACTTGATGCTATTAAACGTGCAAAAGATTTGGGATTAAATGTTACGTGCGAAGTAACCCCTCATCACTTCACTTTGACTGAAGATATAGTAAAACAACATGGGGCAATTGCAAAAATGAACCCGCCACTTCGCACTGAAGAAGACCGTTTAGCTATGGTTGAAGGTTTAAAGACAGGTGTGATTGATTGCATTGCAACCGATCATGCTCCGCATGATCGTAGTTCTAAAGATCTGCCACTTGAAAATGCTGCATTTGGTATTGTTGGTCTTGAAACAATGCTGCCCCTTTCACTTGAACTCTATCACAGTGGGCAAATGGGTCTACTTGATGTGCTCGCAAAATTGACATATAAGCCTGCAGATATAATACACATACCACGTGGTCGTATACAAAAAAACCTTGCTGCAGACTTAATTTTAGTTGACCTCAATCATGAATGGGAAATTAAAACTGACAACTTTGCTAGTAAATCAAAGAATTCTCCTTTCGATGGTCGCAAAGTAAAAGGACACGTAGTACGTACTGTTGTGTCCGGCAAAACTATATACTCGCAGAAGAGTTAGTTATCATATCTTATCTATTCCAATTTGTTATCACCAGAATGGGCTAAGTGCACCTAAATTTAAATTAAGAAATCTTACACTGTCTCCGAATAAACACATCCTCTTATCTTTCCCTAATCTGTAAAGTTATTTTGTCTATCAATCTGATTCCAAAACAGCAAAATTATTGTATAATGTTACTTTGAAGTTTTATTTTCAATGCACAAGTTTGCAATACTTTTTTCTATACTGCTTGCAATAGTTGCTTACTACCTAAACAATGAAATCATATTTGAAATAGCAAAGCTATTTAGTGATATCTTTATCAGCTTGCTCAAATTAATAAGCTTACCTCTGGTTTTTTTATCCATAGTTTCCACAATTTCCGGGCTCAAAGACTCAATTGAAATCAAAGTCTTAGTTAAGAAAACACTATTTTATACTCTGCTTACAACTATTATAGCTGCGTTTGTTGCATTATCGTTTTATTTGTTAATAGATCCAGCAAGAAAAAATTTCATAAGTAATACAATAGGGAGTATTAACAGCAATAACCACAGTTATTTTTCATATTTAAAATCACTCATTCCTTCTAATTTTGTGCAAGTTTTTCTTGAAAATAATATGATTGGTAGCATATTAATCGCTTTTTTGATGGGTGGAGCTATTGTTTCACTTTCAAAAGAAAAGCAGGATATATTACATCAAATATTCTCTGCACTTTTTGATACGCTACTTAAAATTGCTCAGGGGTTACTAAAATTCATTCCGCTTGCTGTGTGGTCCTTTATCACATGTTTTTTGCATGAATTAAAAGGCGGTAGTGAGTTCTACAATCTTTTATGGTATTTTGTTTGCATAATGTCTGCAAATTTTGTGCAGGCATTTCTGATTTTACCGCTATTTATGTGGTATAAAGGCATATCACCAATTCAAACGCTGAAAGGGGTTATGCCAGCACTCACACTTGCGTTTTTTTCTAAATCATCCAGTGCAACATTGCCAACAACTATAGAATGTGTGCAGAACAAGCTAAAGGTGCCAAAGAAATTATCGTCTTTTATTTTACCAATATGCACAACAATTAACATGAATGCATGTGCTGCATTTATACTAATCACTGTAATGTTTGTTGCAGAAATGAACGGATACGTATTTTCCTTAAGCGAAATGTTGATATGGATTTTTTTAGCTACAGGGGCTGCAATTGGTAACGCTGGAGTGCCGATGGGGTGCTATTTTATGGCAACCAGTTATCTCATGTCGATGAATGTTCCTCTGCATATTATGGGACTGATTTTGCCTATTTATACAATCATCGATATGTTTGAAACTGCAATAAATGTGTGGTCTGATGTTTGTATCACTCAGATAATTAATAAAGAATGTAATAGTGAAACTTAAAAAATGATATTAGACGAAAATAACCTAATAATAAAAGAATTTAAAGAAGCAGAAGCAATTTTGCATGGGCATTTTGTTTTATCATCCGGGCTGCATAGTGACACATACATACAGTGTGCGAAGATTTTTGAAAATCCAAGCAGAGCCATGAAAGTTTGCGCATTATTAGCAGATAAAATAAAAAAAGAATTAAATAGCTCCATAGATTTAATATTATCTCCTGCAATTGGTGGAATAATTGTGGGTTATGAGATTGGCAGGCAGCTTGGAGTAAAGACAATGTTTTGCGAGCGCGTTAATGGTAAGTTTGAATTACGCCGTGGATTTAAGATCAAAAAGGGTGAGAAAATATTGCTCATTGAAGATGTAATAACCACAGGTAAATCTTCACTTGAAGCAGTGGAATGTGCAGAAGGGGAAGGAGGTAAAGTTGTTGCTGAAGCTTCTTTGATAAAGAGAAATAGTGAAACGAAACTGCCTTTTCCTGTCATATCTTTGATTGAACTGAACATCAAAAACTACAGCGAGGAAGAACTTCCAAGTGAATTAAAACAACTACCCATAACAAAACCTGGGAGTAGGGAATATTTAACAAAGTAATCCTATAATATCTTGGAAACACAGCATTTATACACAGCTTTAGTTATTTACTCCAAGTGTATTTTATGTATACTTATTACTAAATTAATTTTGAAATGATAGAAAATGAACGAATTTAAATCGATCCGAAATATAGCAATAATCGCACACGTTGACCACGGTAAAACTACTTTACTTGATAACATGTTAAAACAAAGTGGCACATTCCGCGAGAATCAAGAAGTTCAAGAACGAGTTATGGATAGTGGCGACCAAGAACGTGAGCGCGGGATTACAATACTTGCAAAATGCACATCAATAATGTGGGGTGATGAAAAAATCAATATTATTGATACGCCAGGGCACGCAGACTTTGGTGGAGAAGTAGAAAGGGTATTGTGCATGGCAGATGGTGTGTTGCTGCTGGTTGATGCTGCAGAAGGTCCCATGCCACAAACTAAATTTGTGTTGTCAAAAGCACTAAAAGCAAATCTGAAGCCAATTGTAATAATCAATAAGGTCGACCGACCAGACAGCAGAATTGATGAAGTACTAAATGAAATATATGAGTTATTTTTTAACCTTGATGCAACCAACGAGCAGCTAGATTTTCCAGTGTTGTATGCTTCAGGTAGAAATGGTTGGTGTGCTAAGGAGCTTTCTGATGAAAGAAAAGATTTAAGCCCATTATTTTCAACGGTTATAGATTATATAAAACCTTCTGTTTATGATCAAAATGCACCTTTTGCTATGTTGGTCACTCTACTTGAGTCTGATAAGTTTCTTGGCAGAATATTGACAGGAAAGGTTTATCAGGGTGTTGCACAAGTTAATTCAGATCTTAAGGTGCTTGACCTCGATGGCAAAGTAATTGAACGAGGAAGATTAACTAAGTTGCTCTCATTTTCTGGCTTGAAACGCATTCCAGTAGAACAAGCTGTAGCGGGAGACATAATTGCAATTGCAGGACTTGAGGAAGCTTCAGTTTCAGACACTATAGCAGCACCAGAGGTTACAACTGCAGTAAGCTCAACTCCAGTTGATCCGCCGACAATGGCGATTACTCTAAGCGTTAATGATTCGCCTTTTGCTGGACAAGAAGGTACAAAGCTTACCTCAACTGCTATAAAGGATCGCTTATACGCGGAGGCAGAAACAAATGTTGCAATTACTGTGACTTTGGCACCAAGCGGTGAAGCATTTGAAGTAGGTGGGCGTGGTGAGTTACAGCTTGGAGTGTTAATTGAAAATATGAGGAGAGAAGGTTTTGAGCTTTCGGTATCACGCCCTCGCGTGTTATTTAAAGAAGAAGGCGGTAAAAAACTTGAACCTATAGAGGAAGTAGTAATTGATGTAGATGATGAATATAGTGGAATCATCATGGAAAAACTCAGCTTCCGTAAAGGTGAAGTAACTGACATGAGACCTTCTGGTAATGGCAGGACAAGATTAACGTTTTTAGTGCCATCAAGAGGATTAATCGGTTATCAAGGAGAGTTTTTAACTGATTCTCGTGGCACAGGCATAATTAACCGTTTATTTCACAGTTATGCTCCACATAGAGGTCCAATTTCTGGAAGGCGCAATGGAGTTTTAATTTCTACAGATAAGGGTGAGGCTGTGGCATATGCAATTTTCAATTTGCAAGACAGGGGAATTATGTTTATTAAGCCACAGGATAAGGTATATTGTGGCATGGTTGTCGGCCAGCATAGCCGTGACAATGATTTGGAGATAAATGTGTTAAAGGGTAAGCAATTAACAAACGTAAGAGCTTCAGGTAGTGATGAAGCTATAAAGCTCACTCCACCAAAGATAATGACACTGGAGGATATGATAGCGTATATAGATGATGATGAATTGGTGGAAGTAACTCCAAAATCTATACGTTTACGCAAGAAATTCCTTGATCCAAATGAACGTAAGCGTGCAGGAAGGGCAAAGAATAAGGAGTAATCAGAGGTTGAACATTTGCGAAAAATAGTGTATAATTATTCGTCTCCTAATTGTATTTAATTATGGCCTTTTCGAAATTTCTCGATCCAAAAAACAATTTCGCGTTCAAGAGAATATTTGGCACTGAGAAAAATAAAGATATTCTCATTCACTTTCTCAATGATATATTGGGCTTCGCTGGCAAAGATGAAATAGAAGAAATAGAATTTCTCAGCACTATCATGGATGCTGAGATTGCCTCTAAAAAACAAAGTATTGTTGATGTTTTCTGTACTGATTCTGCTGGAACCCAGCTAATTATTGAAATGGTGCGACCTGAAAGTCTTCGGTCATATTGTTTAAAAGGAGAGGAATTCCTTCAGAAAGAAACTAAAAGAGTTCTAAAACTTATTAAACCAGATGTTTTGCCATCTGAGTCTACGCATCAGTGCGAATCGGGTAACCGGTTGGTGCCAAGCGATGCGGACAATGAACCTCCTCTTGAAAAAGAAGATGCTCAATCGTGAAAGGAGCATAAACTACAAGCATCATGTGGTTGGAGAGCTAGGCTTAGTGGTATGGTGAACGTAAGTGAAGCTTCATAAGTATCGTAACGATTAAAGAGCTAAAGATGCTGATAAGCTCCGACCAAAAGGTAATGTGACATTTTTCATTTCTGGATGTACGCAAATCACCGGTATAGAGAAGTCACCTAACCCACTGTTGTATGACAGAAGGAACAGGGTAAGCCTGTATTTCCGCCTATATGGCAAGCAAACCGCAAGGAACGCTGATGAAAATGCAGGTAAAGGATAATGGAGAAAGCGAATGCCATTTTGTAACGAAATGTATAGAATTTGTAACATTAATTCGCGTGAAAACGAGCAGATTTCCATTTGGTCCCTCGTGACAAGAAACTTTGTTAACCACTTGAGGTAGAGAAGCAGATGACCTTACCCACAGAAATGATGAAGAAATTAGGAATATTTTTTACAAAAAGGACAATATTAACAAAAGAACTTTATTCTATTTAGAATATAAAGTTACAATAAATTTTCCTGTCATCTCCAAATAAATTACATTAACTTAGTATTGTATATTGTTAATAACTTAAATAATACAACCATTTTCAGCAACAAAAACCAAAGGTCTTGAGATACAAGATATTTGTATGGTTACTATGATAGTTCCTTTTTTAAGAAAGTTTTAAATTTCATACCTAACAATAAACAACTTTAGGTTTAAATTTATGAAATCAGTTGTTATATACATCAGCAAATACGAATTTAACTGGTGTTATGGACTTAAATAAATTTACCGAAAAAGCAAAAAGTCTAATTCAAAGTGCTCAAATGAAAGCGTTGGGAGCTGGGCATCAGATTTTTATGCCTGAGCATTTACTAAAAGTGATGCTTGAAGATGAATCAGGTTTAGTTCAGGATTTGATAAACGCTTGTGGTGGAAGTGTGCAAAGTATTTCTGATGCTGTGGATAGCGCAATAAAAAAGTTGCCAGTAATTGAAGGTCCAGGAAGTGGTGGCCTTCAACTTTCAAGAGAAATAGCAAAAGTTTTTGAAGATTCAATTGGTATTGCAAGAAGAAATAAAGATTCATTTGTTGCTGTTGAGCGTTTACTACAGGGCCTCACTGCACAAAAAGATGATACTGTAGGCAAAATTCTGGCAGAGAATGGTGTGACTCTACAAAAACTGAACTCAGTTATTGCAGAAATGAGAAAGGGCAGCAGTGCGGACTCGCCAAACAGTGAGGAAAAATTAAACGCGGCAAAGAAATATACAAAAGATGTTACAGAGCTTGCTATGCAAGGAAAGCTTGATCCTGTAATTGGTCGTGATGAAGAGATCAGAAGAACTATGCAGGTATCACTGAGGCGGACAAAAAATAATCCAGTGCTGATCGGTGAACCTGGTGTTGGAAAAACTGCAATAGTTGAGGGGCTTGCAAATAGAATTGTTGCAAACGATGTGCCACTTGGTTTGCATGATGCAAAGGTCTTAGCTTTGGATCTTGGAGCACTAATTGCTGGCACTAAGTTTAGAGGAGAGTTTGAGGAAAGGTTAAAAGCAGTGATTAATGAGATTTCGAGAGCGGAGGGAAAAATTATATTATTCATCGATGAATTGCACACTTTAGTTGGAGCAGGAGCAACAAGTGGTGCAATGGATGCCTCGAATCTGCTGAAGCCTGCTCTTGCGCGTGGAGAAATTCGCTGTATAGGAGCCACAACTTTAGATGAATATCGTCAGCATATAGAAAAAGATCCTGCACTTGCAAGGCGTTTTCAGCCTGTGTTTATCTCTCAACCAACTGAAACTGATACCATTTCAATACTCAGGGGTTTGAAGGAAAGATATGAGGTGCATCATGGTATAAGAATTACAGATGGTGCAATAATTGCTGCTGCAACGTTGTCCAATAGATATATAACAGATAGGTTTTTACCTGATAAAGCAATTGATTTGATTGATGAAGCAGCAAGCAGGGTGAGAATTGAAATGGATAGCAAGCCTGAAGTTATTGATGAACTTGAGAGAAAGGTTATACAGCTAAAGATTGAAGCAGAGGCTTTAAAAAAAGAAAGTGATGAAAATTCTAAACAGCGTTTAAAAAAGATAAATGAAGAGATCGAAAATCTAAATAGTAAATTTGCTGACTTGAACAGCAAATGGCAGATGGAAAAGAATAAAATAGCTAGAATACAAGAAACAGCCGAAAAATTAGATAACGCTAGAAAAGAGTTGGAATTAGTTCAGCGTAGTGGGAATTTGGGAAGAGCAGGAGAGCTGATGTATGGTGTGATTCCTCAGCTTGAGAATGAATTAAAAAATCAGGAAAAGGTTACTGATAGTTTCTTAAAGAAAGAAGTGACTGGAGATGATATTGCAAACATTGTTTCAAAGTGGACAGGAATTCCAGTTGATAACATGATGCACAGCGAAAAGGAAAAACTTCTCAACATGGAGAATGAAATAGGAAGAAGAGTAATAGGGCAGAAAGATGCAATAGAAGCGATAAGTAATGCAGTTAGGCGCTCTCGCTCTGGTGTGCAAGATACTAATCGACCTTTTGGTTCATTCTTATTCTTGGGTCCAACCGGAGTTGGAAAAACAGAATTGGCAAAAGCCCTTGCTGAATTTCTGTTTGACGATCAATCAGCGCTTTTGCGTTTTGATATGTCAGAATATATGGAAAAACATTCTGTTTCAAAGTTAATTGGCGCGCCTCCAGGGTATGTTGGCTATGAACAAGGTGGCAGATTAACTGAAGCAGTGAGGAGAAGACCATATCAGGTAATCTTATTTGATGAGATAGAAAAGGCAAATCCAGATATATTTAATCTATTGCTGCAAATCTTGGATGAGGGGAGACTCACTGATAGTCATGGCAAATTGATTGATTTTCGCAATACCATACTGATTTTAACTTCTAATCTTGGTGCTGAGATAATGCTAAAGGGGATTGCTGAGTCTGTAAAAGATGAGGTAATGCAGATAATTAAATCAACATTTCGTCCAGAATTTTTAAACAGACTGGATGAAATTATTATATTTCACAGTTTAACCAGAAATGACATCTATAAAATTATAGATGTTCAATTTTCTTATTTACAAAAAACACTTGCTAAGCGTAAACTGAGTATAAGTTTGTCGCAGGAAGCTAAAGAACTAATAGCACAAACTGGCTATGACCCTGAATATGGAGCAAGGCCCCTAAAAAGGGTGATACAAGAGTGTATTCAAAATAATTTAGCTAAATTAGTTTTATCGGGGGAAGTAGTAGAAAATGATGAACTAATAGTGTACGCTCTTGATAATGAAATCTTAGTTAAAAAGGTTTAAGTTCACTGTGTATTTTTGTTAAAAAAAATGTGTATAGATCATAATGTTGACACTGAGTCTTTATTTAAGTTAGCTGATCAAGAAAATCAGCAAGATAAAGAAAAAATTAAAAAATTTATTAAGTATTTTTATAGTTTTGTTTATAAAAGCGACCTAAAAGCCAATGATAAGTTTTTGCTATATATTGTAAACGATGCTTACAATTTTGTTTCTCAAAAAGAGAAAGATGAAAGTAAGTTAGTAGTAAGTAATATAGATGATATACCAGGAATAGAAGGCGATTTTACCACGATTAAGATAACAAACGATGATATGCCATTTTTGGTTGACTCCGTTATTACAACTATTAAGTCGCACGATTTAACCATATGCTATTACAGCAACAGCATAATTAACATTAAAAGAAAAGATGGCCTAATAGATGAGATTTACCCTTTGGAAGAAAGTAATGGAATAAAAGAGTCAGTTATATATGTAATTATCAAAGGTATAAGTGACAGTTTTGTTGATACATTAAAAGAATCTCTACAAAAAACGCTGAAAGCAGTTAATTGTGTTGTGAAAGATTGGCACTTAATGCTTAAGAAACTTGATGAGGCAAGTCTTTCTGTCATC
The DNA here is from genome assembly GCF_902713635.1 of Wolbachia endosymbiont of Cardiocondyla obscurior. Taxonomy (NCBI): domain Bacteria; kingdom Pseudomonadati; phylum Pseudomonadota; class Alphaproteobacteria; order Rickettsiales; family Anaplasmataceae; genus Wolbachia; species Wolbachia endosymbiont of Cardiocondyla obscurior. The sequence continues at coordinate 20,621 of NZ_CACTIU010000005.1, forward strand.
CCAGCTGGGATCCAGGAAAAGGACACGTGGATTCCAGTGTCACGCACTGGAATGACACCAGACCGAAATCAAGAGCAAAAAGATTTTCTAGTTTGGTTAAAGAATAATAATTTTGTATTTCTAGGTTATCAAGAATATATTGCTGGTAAAGATGAAAAACTCGTCTGTGATGGCAAAAAGGACCTTGGCCTGATGAGAGTAGGTCAAAGTACGTTGATTCCTTCTGCAAACCTTGATTCCCTATACATATTGAGATCAGATCTAATCTCAATAGTCCATCGGCGTACATACATGAATTGTATAGGAGTAAAAGAATTTGATGACCAGGGTAATGTAGTAAAGGAACGGCGTTTTTTCGGGCTATTTACTTCTGTAGCGGAGGTCCAAGATATTCGAACTATTCCAATAATAAAAGATAAAGTTAAAGTTATAGAAAAAAATGCAGGATTTGTAACCGGGGGCCACAACAATAAAGCTTTGATTTCTATTTTGCAAGTGTTCTCTTGTGATGAATTATTCCAATCAAATGAAGACGAATTATTTAAAATTTGCATTTCGATCATGTCTCTTGCGATTAGGCCAAGGGTCAGATTATTTTTAAGAAGAGTCGGGGATTTTATTAGTTGCATAGTGCTGATACCGATGCGTTATGCTAGCGCTAGGCTAATGTTCAAGATACGTGACATATTGAAGGATGAGACAAGTGCAGGAAGTTCAGATATTTATAACAATCACATTATCAATGAATATGATTTGATGAAATTGCATGTAGTGCTAAAGACCAAAAATGCTAGCGTTCTTGATGATGAAGTTTTGCGTATCGAAAACAAATTAAGAAACATTACAGAAAAGTGGGAAGATCGTTTTATAGACAATTTATACAATACTTTTAGCACTGTTGAGGATATATTCATCCGTTATTGCAAGGCATTTCCAATAAGCTATCAAGAGAGTTTCGAACCTCATGACGCATATTACGATATGAAAAAATTGGAGATAGTGAGGAAGAAAGGAGTTAGCGAGGTCGATTTAAGACTTACTCGTGATAATCTTAATTATCAATTAAAGGTTTATACTCCAAACAATGGAGGCCTTGAATTATCGAAGATATTAAGGATCACTAAGAATTTGGGAGCTAAAATTCTATCTCATAATGGCTATTACATAGAAATTAACGGTGGAATATGGATACACCATTTTGTGTTGTCAAGAGTCGATGAATTAATAGACAACATTACTCTAAAAGAGCAATTTGAAATAACACTTGCGAAAGTGTTTAGCAAGGAAATTAAAAATGACTATTTCAATAGTTTGATCATTATTGCTGGGCTCAAGTGGAAGGAAGTGCTTCTGATTAGAGCGCTAAGTGCCTATCTAAAGCAGACGTCATTTAACTACAACCCAGAATATATCCAAAAGGTAGTCTCAGAGTATCCAAAAGTAGTAAAGTATTTGATACAACTATTTCATGCAAGATTTGATCCTAACATAGACATTGATAGAGCAGAAACTACGGACATTGTCAGAGAAAAAATTGAGGAACTTCTAAAAGAGATCAGCAATGTTTCACATGATTACGTTTTGCGCTCGATATTTAACTTGATAATGGCTATTTTAAGGACCAGTTATTATCAAGACGATAAACCATATTTATCTACAAAATTTGACTCAAGTAAAATAAATGGTTTGCCTGATCCTCGTCCGTATCGCGAATTGTATATTTATTCAAACCTTTTTGAGGGAATACATCTAAGAGGAGGGAAATTAGCCCGTGGTGGCTTAAGGTGGTCGGATAGGACGGAAGATTTTCGCACTGAAGTTTTGGGGCTCATGAAAGCTCAGATGACAAAAAATGCGGTTATTGTCCCTGTTGGCGCAAAGGGTGGGTTTGTAATTAAGCAAGTTCATAAAGACAAAGATACTTTAAGAGAGAAAAGTGTTGAGTGCTATAAGAGTTTTATTAGAGGAATGCTTGATATTACTGATAACGTGGTTGATGGTGAAATAATTCCACCAGAGAATGTGATTAGGTATGATGAAGACGATCCATACTTGGTAGTTGCAGCAGATAAAGGCACTGCTTCATTTTCTGATTATGCCAACCAGATAGCCTCTGAATACAATTTTTGGCTTGGCGATGCATTTGCATCTGGTGGATCAGCAGGTTATGATCACAAAAAAATGGGTATTACAGCCAGAGGTGCATGGATTGCAGCACAGAGGCATTTTTGGAAAATGAATAAGGATATTTACCAGGATACAACTGTTATTGGAATTGGAGATATGGCTGGCGATCTATTTGGAAACGGTATGCTGCTTTCAAAAAATATACATTTAATCGGCGCATTTAACCATATGCATATTTTTGTTGACCCAAACCCTGATGCAGAAAAGAGTTTCACAGAGCGTAAACGTCTCTTTGAGTTACCATTTTCAACTTGGATGGATTATAATAAAGATTTGATTTCTAAGGGTGGAGGAGTATTTGAGCGTAGCAGTAAGCAAGTAAACATTTCTCAAGAAATAAAAAAGTGCTTTGATATAACAGAAGATATGCTACCTCCAAGTGATTTGATTAGATATCTATTGAAAGCAAAAGTGGACTTCATATGGAATGGAGGAATCGGCACGTTTGTTAAGGCAAAGAGTGAAAATCATAGCATGGTCGGTGACAAAGCAAACGATGAGTTAAGAGTGAATGGTAAAGATATTAGAGCTTCTATGTTTATAGAGGGTGGAAATCTTGGTTGTACACAGTTTGGAAGAATAGAATATGCTGAAAAAGGTGGATATATCAATGCAGACTTTGTTGATAATTCAGCCGGAGTGATATGTTCGGACCTTGAAGTTAACATTAAGATTGCATTTGTTTCAGCTATGAAAGCAGGGGGTATTTCTTTAGAAAAAAGGAATGAAATACTGGCAAGTATGGTGGATGAAGTTGCATCCAAAGTGCTTGAGAACCACAACAAAATTGAAACAAAAGCATTACTTCTTGAGTGTTTGCAAGCTAAAGAGAGATTGGAGCAGCACCACAGGTTACTGCTCAGTTTAGAAAAATCTGGGCTGTTAAACCGAAGCGTAGAATTTCTTCCAACTGAAGAAGAGATAGCAAGGATGTTAACTGGTGCAGAAGGTTTCAGTTCTCCTCAGCTCTCTGTTCTAATGTCTTATGCTAGAACAGCAATAAAAAATGAAATTATACATTCCGATCTGTCTGAAAAAGATCTTATATCTCATGACTACTTGCTAGGTTATTTTCCTAAAAAGATGGTAACAAAGTTTAAGGATTTCATATTAAAACACCAACTTCGTAGAGAAATTATCTCTACTTGCATTGCAAATGATGTAGTGAATAGAATGGGCTGTATATTCATCAATAATTTGGCTGAGAACACTGGAATTAAGATACAAGAAGCGGTTAACATATATATTGTTGTTAACCACCTGTATGATTTAAACAGCCTGTGGCAGAAAATTGATGAATTGGATGGAAAAATTGATGTTAACTCATACTTACAAATAGTGAGGAACGTGCAGAAATTTATTGGCAGAGTATCATTTTGGCTAGTGAAAAATCTTGGCAAGCTTAGCTTTGTAGAATTGGATGATGTTACAAAATTTAAAGATGCAATTGAAACTTTAGGCCAGAACTTAACTGATGTTTTAGATGAACACCTATTAAAGATCTATAGCCATGGATCAACTTCTTTAGTAGAACTTAATATAAATAAAGATCTAGCAAAAAAAGTTGCTGATCTATGCGTTCTTGCTTATGCACTGGACATTATATCTGTTGCTGAACAGACATCTTTGTCCATTCTTGATGCTGGTAAAATATACTTTGAGTTAAAGTCGCTGTTAAGATTCGATCTGATTAGAACAATTGCCATCAAGATGAAAAGCCGCTCTTCTTATTGGGATCGCAGCTTAGTTAATGATTTATTGGACGATTTAAGCAATTACCATCACAAGCTAGCTGTTAAAGTCATAAAAGCTACTGATAACCCCGAAGATAAGGTTCAAACCTGGGCTTGTGATGATAAGGACTACATAGAACGTTATAATAGTTTTTTAGATGAGATGGTTGCTTCTAAACTTGATTTAAGCAAATTAATATTTATAATCAGAAGGATTAAAGTACTTGCTTCATAGGAAAATGTTCAATATAGGTCTTTCAGAAATTTTAGTTGTAGCTTTAGTGAGCATAATTGTTCTTGATAAAAATAAGGTACCTGTATTTATTGATTTTATTAAGACTATATATAGGTATTTTACAATTGTAAGGTTAAAAGCCAGAAGGTTATTGAAGGATGCCGGAATTGAAGACTTATATAAAGAGTGTAATACTGAGAAAGTAAATTACATAGTTGGTAAAAATGGTAAGCTTTATCCTACTTACGATATAGATAATACATCTAAAGATAATGACAGCGAAGATTCTGGTAGTAGATGATGTACTATCTAATGTCAAGCTTTTAGAAGCTCGACTAAAAGCAGAGTACTATACGGTTATCGTAGCTCATGATGGTGAAGAAGCTATAGATTTAGTAGCAAAGCAGCAGCCTGATATTATATTACTTGATATCATGATGCCAAAGATGAATGGCTTTGAAGTTTGTAAGGAGCTAAAGAGTGATCCCTTGACAACCCATATTCCAATAATTATGGTAACTGCGCTGCATGATACTCATGATAGAGTGCAAGGTATTAATGCTGGCGCGGATGATTTTCTGACTAAACCAATAAACGAAACTGCTTTATCTGCACGAATTAAGTCTCTCACACGCTTAAAGATGATTATCGATGAATTGCGTTTGAGAGGAGAAACTAACGCTGAGATTGGTGGAGTCGCAGGAAACAGTATTATGGATTATTCCAATCAGATTTTTGATGCTAACATACTTGTTATAGATGAGGATGTTCATCAAGCAGAGCAGATATATAATATATTAAAGCAACGCTTTAGGTCAATTAAAATACTGAGTGATCCAATGGAAGCATTGAAGGTTGGTATTGAGAATGGTTACGACCTGATCATTTCTGATATGCAATTTTCAAAAACTGACGGCTTGCGTTTGTGTTCTGAGTTTCGTAGTAAGGTGGAAACACGTTATACACCAATTCTGATTCTTTCTGAGGATTATGATAAAAACAATTTAGTAAAAGCACTTGATGTAGGTGCTAATGATTATTTAACAGTACCTTTGGATGAGGGTGAGCTAATAGCAAGGGTTAATTCGCAAGTAAAACGCAAAAGATATCAAGATGCCTTGAGAATGAATTTATTTAATAATGCGGAAATGTCTATAAAGGACCCATTAACTAACTGTTATAATAGAAGATATTTTGATGCACACTTAAGAAACATTGTTAAGGACTCTGTGGAAAAGGATAGAAGGTTGTCTCTTATGATACTTGATATAGACTATTTTAAGATGGTGAACGACAGTTTTGGGCATAGTGCTGGAGATGAACTTTTAAAGCAAATACAGAGAAGAATTTCTGAAAATATTAGAGTGACAGATTTGTTAGCTAGATTTGGTGGTGAGGAATTTGTTGTTGTAATGCCAGATACCGATACATCAGATGCGTATACTATTGCGGAAAGAATACGCAAAATTATTGCTAAAAAACCTTTTATACTTGCGGATAAAAATACAACCCACGATGTAACTGTGAGCATTGGAATTGCAGAAATGCAAGAATCTGACCTTGACAATATTAAAGAATTTATAGTACGTGCCGACAAATATTTATATAAAGCAAAAAACAGTGGTAGAAATAGAGTGGTTACTGGCTATAGCTAAAGTGGCTTAAGTTTGCCGACAACCGTCATTCCGCTACTAGTTAGCGGAATCTATGCTGAGATACCGCGAATGAATCGCGGTATGACGGTTCGCGGCAGCATGACGATAAGGTTTATACCTTGTCATTCCAGTGCTTGACACTGGAATCCAGTTTTCCATATAATCTCATCGAAAACGTTGTAACCACTTTCCATGCTAGTTTGCTTGTTCACAAGCAAACTTTTCTGGATCCCAGTGTCTGGGCACTGGGATGACACCCTGACAACCGTCGTCCCGCTGCTTGTTAGCTGGATCTATGCTAAGAGATACCGTGACGGTATGACGGTTCGCGGTGGCATGACGATAAGTTCATCATCCCGCTACTTGTTAGCGGGATCTATGCTAAGAGATACCGCGAATGAATCGCGGTATGACGTAGGACTGCTAAGATTAAAGCGACAACATGAGGTTTCTCAGCTCTGGAAATTTCACGTTTAACTGCAAAAATAGATACTTATTTAAAAAATATCCTGTGACTTTCAGTCCTAACTGAAATTCTTGGAATGAGTAGCTGTTTTGTAGGTTATTATTGTATACATCATGTAATATTTGTGGAAAAGGTAGGAGTTTATCTGCATAATAATCTCCTGCTTTTTTTGACACTGCTCTACCAGTTTTTGGAGAAATAAATTGTAAATTTTCCTTAACACCTGTTACAGCGCATTTGGATAAGTCTAACTTGAATCCCAATTGCGTAAGAAGCAGAAGCTCTAAGTTAAGATAATGGCTTTGCCAAGACTGATTGTTGTGTTTAATTACATCGATGAAATATCGAAAATTGTCATACAGCATGGCACAGGGTTCACTTTCTGGAAGCACTTTTTCTAAAATAGAGGAGAAAGAAACAATAGTAATGCTTTTTAACCTATCTTGAAAGAAATGATGGAATGGAGATTCGATTAATTCGCACTTAAAAAAACCTAGATTTTCAGGTAACTTAGCACTCCATTCTGCATGTAATAGATTACTTATCTGAAACTTATAATTGCTATTGTTTGTTAGCTTAGTTAATCCCCTGCGCTTTCCATGATTTTTTGTAAACAGAGAAAGAATTAAGTTTTTATCGCCGTATTTTTTAGCAGCTATAATGATGCCTTCATCTTTCCATCTCATTTAGAGTATATTGACCGTATGATATTATAGGATAGTACACCTAGAGCTTGTAATCCATAAAAATCACTTACTCCGTTACTATAGTACTTCCCAAAGTAAATGATAAAGGTATAATAAGCTATTTGAGTTATAATGGCGTATAGTGTGGATTTAA
>NZ_CACTIU010000006.1:0-26864 GCF_902713635.1 Wolbachia endosymbiont of Cardiocondyla obscurior
CGATACATTAAGTAATCCTTACCTTTTAATCTGCAGATTGGCGAAAGCAAATACAATAGCTTCAGTTTCATGATAAGAGGGCTGGCGGAGTTTGTCAAGCAATTTTCGTTTCTGCGAGTACCTGAGTTTATTGACTTCATTAGAGCCAAAACTCTTGAGACCTAGGTGATAATTCTATCTAAAAGGATGCCAAAAAAGAGAAGCAACCCTACGTAGGAATTATTTTTAAATATGGACATGCATTGACTGGGATCGTCAGGATTGAAATTTTTGTATTGGCGGTGAAATATGAACCCTACAGCAAGTAGAGCAATATAAAAAATGTTATTTAATGATGATAAGATACCAGCATATAGCCACGTTATAAGAGATATTAAATAAAATCTTTTCAACCAAGATTTTGTTGTATCACCAAAATATAATGCGGTAGATTTCATCCCGAGTTTTTCATCATCTTTTTTATCTTGATGGGCGTATATGGTGTCATAGCTAAGTGTCCAAAAGACGCATCCTATATAAAACAGCAAGGATTCTATACTGATCTGGTTTGTTATTGCTGCTGAGCCCATGAGCGATCCCATATTGAAGGTAAACCCTAAGAACAATTGTGGCCACCAAACATACCGCTTTAATAAAGGGTAAGTAGCTATAATACACATTGAGATTATTCCAAGTATAAGTGTAGTTTTATTAGTTAATAATAAGATTACCAGGGCAATAGACAGTAGCAGTGAAAGTAAAGCCAAAGCCTGCTTTATGTTTAATGCACCACTTGCAAGTGGCCTATATTTTGTTCGTTCAACGTGCGCATCTATTTCCCTATCGAAAATGTCATTGATTATGCACCCTGCAGGTCTCATTAAAAATGCACCTATAGTAAACAAAACAAGGAGAAAAAGAACCTGATACGATAGAGAAGTTGAGGCTAAAAGAATACCGCTCAAACTGGGAAATAGCACAAGCCACAAACCTGTTAAACTGTGCAACCTCATTAATGAAAAGTAATGGTTGAAATACATTAATTAAGTGTGATTATGTAATATTTTGCTTACATTAACAAAATTATCGAACGCTAAATCAGGCTTGAAAACTAACTCAGGTATAAATCGCAAATCAACATAACACAATATAGATTTACGTATTGACCATGCAGACTGGTTCATTTCATTAACAACAGTGTTAATATCACAATTATTCTCAGAAGGATCTCCAGTGCGTCTTTTTTCTGGATCTAAGTAGTCAGCTACTTGAATATTCAATGAAGATAACACAATATATACATCTGCTTTTTTCAAATCTTTACTTAATTTTACGTCAGATACCGCTACATTTTTATTGAACACCTTACCTTCCATTAGAATTCTTGATATTGCTCTATGCAATACCGATGCTATCTTTAGGTTTCTAATTTCCTTTTTCATATCCAGCTACTATAACACCCTTTCTTCTTGCACTAATTGATAAGCTTCCAAAATATCTCCAACTTTAATATCGACATTACCCTCTAGTGATACTCCGCATTCAAAGTTTACACCTACTTCTTTAACATCATCTTTAAATCTACGTAGTGCTTTTAACTTTCCTTCATGCACCAATTTGCCACCACGCATTACCTTAATTAAAGAATCTTTTCTTATGACTCCATCACTTACATAACATCCAATGATATTACCAGCTTTAGATACATTAAATATTTGCCTTACAGATGCAGAACCAACACGAACCTCTCGTGTAACAGGCTTTAACATTTTAGTTAAATACATTCTCATGTCGTCAATGAGCTCGTATATTATGTTATAAGTATGTATTTCTATACCTTTTTGTTTTGCCAAGTCCCTTATTTTTGAGTCCACTTTTACATTAAAAGCTAAAATTACTGCACTTGATGCTTCTGCAAGCAGCACATCTGAATCTGTTATCCCTCCTACTGCTTTGTGTAGGATATTTAATTTCACTTGATCTTTACCGAGTTTATCAATTGAACTTGATATTGCTTCAATAGAACCAGTTACATCGCACTTTAAAACTACAGATAGTTCTTCTATTTCACTGTTATTACGGCTGAATATATCTAAATCATCCTCATCTAAATTTTCTTCTTTTTTCTTGATTAACTCTAACCTATGTTCAATAATTTCACGTGCCTGCTTTTCAGAATTTACAACAACAAATTTATCTCCAGCATTTGGTACACCATTTAGACCAGTAATTTCAATTGGAGCAGAGGGTAGTGCTGCTTTTTCTCTTTGACCAAGGTGATTAACCATACTACGTACTTTACTGTATGTTGTACCAACTACCAATATATCACCAACCTTTAACGTTCCTTCCTCAACTATCAATGTAGCTGATATTCCTTTCGCTTTATCTATTTTGGATTCTATTACCCATCCAAGTGCTCGACAATCTTCTATTGCTTCTAGCTTCATTAATTCAGCGATTAACAAAATCGTCTCTTCTAGTTTATCTAAATTAGTTTTCTTTTTTGCTGATACTGGCACAATCATAACATCACCACCAAGCTCTTCAGGAATGAGATCATATTGAGGCAAACTATTAATTATTTTTTCTACATCACCAGGCTCAGATTTATCAATTTTATTAATAGCAACTATAATGGAAACATTTGCTGCTTTTGCATGATTTATTGCTTCAACTGTTTGTTTCATGATTCCATCGTCAGCTGCAACTACTATTACAACTATATTAGTAATATTGGCACCACGTGCACGCATCGCAGTGAACGCTTCATGTCCTGGTGTATCAATAAAGGTAATTTTTTGCTTATCTTTTGTCGTTATTTGATAAGCACCTATGTGTTGAGTTATGCCACCTGACTCTCTTTCTGCAACATTAGATTCACGAAATGCATCGAGCAATGAGGTTTTACCATGATCGACGTGTCCCATAAAAGTGACGATTGGTGGTTTAGGTTTTTTAGGCAGGCTTTCTCTGCCTTCTATAAAAAATAAATCTTTTTCTCTGTTGGTATCGCTCACTCGTTTAGCCGTATGATTAAATTTTTCCACTATTTCACATGCTATATCTGGATCCACCAGATCATCTACTCTATAACTCTCACCGACTTCTTCTTTGAACATTTTTAGCACACTCTTGCTATCTTCTGCCATGCGAATAGATAACTCCCTGATAGTTATTTTGTCTGGTATAATAACTTCTCTTGATATATTTTTACCCTTAGTAAACTTTGACTTTCTACCTCTTATACCAAACCTTTGCTTAAATACAGGGGGTTGTTCAGTTTTTTCATCTATTGCCTGTGCAATTACCAGTTTAGAATGCTTAGAATATATATCTTTGTTGACTTTAAAAGACTTTTTATCGTTGTCCTCATGGTCAATACTATCTTCTTTTGGTTCAACTAAGTGGGTATTACTTAAAACTTGCTTATTTATTTCCTTAGATAAAGCGTCCGCTTCATTTTTCTCGTCAATCTCTTTATTGCTGTCTTCTTTTGCTGTTTTCTCTTTTTCTTCTCTCTGATTTCTTTCTTTCAGCAAAGCAGCATTCTGCACAGCATTAATGCGAAAAATTTGTTCTTTCTCTGTTAAAGAACCTAATTTACTCTCGTCAAATAAATTATGTTCTTCTGCATCATGAGATTTTTTTCTTCTTTTTTTTACTACTGTAGCTCCAGTACTTGGGCTAGCTGAAGAGTTTAAATTGAGGTCTAATTTAAGCTTGCTTAAACCTTGGAGCGTTAATTTTTTATCACTGATATCTTCATTATTCATATTATTTTATTATATTAATCCAAGCTTTTTACGTGCTTCTATGATTATTGAATCTACTGTATCTTTTAGATCTTCTTTGCTATCGGATGAGGAAGAGAGTATGCTGCAAAACTCATAACTTGATAAATCTGCTATGTCCTCTAAAGTCTTAATATCATGCTTACTAAGAGCAATTTTATTGTCTATTGATAAAGTTAAATTGATTACATCATCCTCCATACCTAAACTTTTTAGCTCTTCTATTTTTCTATCATTTTCTGCTTTCAGGTACTTATTTGCTCTATTGTGAAGTTCGTTTGCAATATCTTCATTAAAGCCCTCTATTGAAGCAAGCTCTTTAATTGAAGCGCTAGATATGTCTTCTACACTTGAAAAACCTTCTGTTACCAATAGCTGACCCATAATCTCTTCTAAGTTTAAAGCTTCAGCAAATAAAGCTGAACATTGACTAAGTTCTTTACTTCGCCTTTCTGATTCTTGCTGAGTGCTTAATATCTCAATTTTCCATCCAACAAGCTCTGAAGCTAATCTTACATTCTGGCCCTTTTTTCCTATCGCTAAACTCAATTGATCTTCAGCAACTATTAACTCTATGCAATTTTCATTTTCATCAATAATAACCTTCGATACTTCTGCAGGAGTAATGGCTTTAATAACAAATTGACCCAAATCTGAGGAGTAATTTATAACGTCAATTTTTTCACCATTTAATTCGTGTATAATAGTTTTTATTCTATCTCCCTTAACTCCAACACAAGCACCTACTGGATCAATGTTCTTGTCGGGAGAGAAAACGGCAACCTTAGACCTTGAACCAGCATCTCTAGCTATACCTTTAATTGTCACTAATCCGTCAGCAATTTCTGGTATTTCTTGATTTAATAATGCCTCCAAAAAGCCTTCATGAGTCCTAGAAAGAATAATTTGACGTCCATCATCAGAGCGCTTAACAGTCTGTATGTAAGCTTTAACCTTATCACCTTCACGAAATGATTCACCACCAGTTAAATTTCGCAATGGAAGATATGCCCTAGTGCCATTTATGTCTATAATAAGATCTGAATATTCTACTTGTTTAACAATACCATACCTTATTTCTCCCACCTTATCTTTAAATTCCTCATATTGCTTTTTTGACTCTTCATCTTTAATTATTTGAGCAATCTTTTGCTGGGCAATTCTTGCTGAAGCAAGATCAGTGTTAAGAGAGAGTAATTCACTAACAGTATCTCCAACTTTTGCATCTCCTTTTATTAATTTAGCTTGTGTAAGCGTAATTGATTCACACTCGGTATTCTCTTTTTCATTTGATTCATCATCAATAACTTTTAGTTTTCTATATGAAGTAACTTTGCCTGTGTTTCTATCTATATCAACTACAATTTTACTTTTGCTACCATATTTTTGATGAGCCACTGCTTCTATAGCACTTTCTAGTGCCTTTATTACAACATCAAAATCTAAACCTTTTTGAAGTGAAAGCTCTCCTGCTGTTTTTATTACATCAAGGCTTCCAACTATGTTATTCTTGTTACTTTTCTGCTTAACACTGCTTTTACGATTAGCAATCATAATAAATAAATCCAATGTAATTAGTTATAATTATAGCTCCAACGGGCAAAGAACACTATCTTAAATGTTAAATGATTGCTAATTTAAGTCAAGTTTTTTCATGTTTTTGTATAACAAGCAACGCAGGAGTAAAGAATAAAGTTAAAACCGTTGCAGCCAATATTCCACTTGCTATGGTTGTTGAAATGTCAACCCACCACTGGCTTGATGGAGCATCATATGTGATTTGTAGCGTAAAAAAATTGATATTTAACCTGGTAATCATCGGTATTAAACCAAGAACTGTGGTTGCAACGGTAAGCAATATTGGCCTAACGCGAGAAATTGCAGCGTTTATTACACATCGCTTGATGTCATTTTTGTGTACCTTAATTTGGTGATGAAAGGCATCAAGCAATAGTATGTTATTATTTACTATAATTCCCGCCAAAGCAATTATCCCCACTCCACACATAACAACTACGAAAACTTGTTGGATAAGAAAGAAAACAAAAAACACACATGTTGTGGATAAAAACACTGCTGTCATTACGATAAATGTATGGTATACATTATTAAACTGTGTCACTAATACCAATATCATTAGTGTAATCGCTAATATAAAAGCCTTTAACAAAAATGCTCCTGATTTTTGTTGATCTTCTTTGTCGCCTTTAAAATCAATTTTTACTCCCTTGTCCCAATCCTGGGCAATAGAATTCTGAATGAACTTTACTCTTTCATCAACAAGATAGCCAGTATCAACGTCAGCAGAGATTGTCACTATGCGTAATCCATCAATCCTGTTTAGTTTGTTTACCTTTTTTTCGGGAGCATATTTTACTATATTGCTCATAGGATACGGGCCATTAACTGTATTGATAAAAAGATTGTCTATAGTCTTCATGTTGCGATCCTTTCCAGGGAAACGGAGTACAATATCGATTTCTTCATCCGTGTTATTTGGTCTATATTTTCCAATCAACACTCCATTTGTAACCATCTTTATAAAATCGCCAATGGTTGCAACACTTACTTCAGAGCTTGTAGCCTTATTCTTATCAACACTCATATTCCACTCTATTTCAGGTGCTGATCTGCTATCTTGAATATTTATAAACCCGGATGAAGGTTGGTTCATAATTTCTAGAATTTTCTCTGCTGCTAAATTCAAACTGGATGCACTCCCGCTGAGGTTGATTTGTATTGGCTTGTCAGCCGACGGTCCTGGCTTTTCCTCTTGAACATTAATTATTATTCCTTTCATGTCTTGCACACTGCTCCTTATATCATTTAGTATGTGCTTAGCTTTGCGCCTGAAGCGCCAATCCATAAGTTCTAGTTGTATTCTGGCGATAACGTTGTCTGAAAATGCTCCTGATCTAGCATAAGAAACATGAATTTCTTTTTCAATGCTCAAAATGCGTTCTTCCACTTCTTTGAGTATCAGATCTCGTTCTTTGGCTGATAAGCTTTCTTTTGCTTTAACACTGATTAAAATATTATCTGAATCCACTTTCGGAAAAAACTTTACTCCAGGACCAAAAGTAAAGTACAGCACACTAAATGAAAACAAAACGAATACAGTAGCACATACGAATTTTTTAGGATGATCCAAAACCTTCTCTAGCATGCGTACGTAAGCTCTTATTATAGGCCCAGCATTTTTTATTTCACCACTTTCTATAGCACTCATTTTTTTTATTTCTTTTTTTGAAGTTATCGAAGGCTTACCAAATATTGCACCAAGTGTTGGTATAAAAACCAAAGCCATAATGAGCGATCCAGTCAAAGTTAGAATTATTGTAATTGGTATGTACTGCATGAATTTACCAACAGTATCAGGCCAGAATAATAGAGGAAAAAACACTGCTAATTTAGTTAACGTTGATGATAGAACCGGATAAAACATATCACGAACTGAAGTGTAAAAAGCTTCTACTTTGTCCATTCCGCAGATCATCTTTCTATCGGCATATTCGCTGATCACAATTGCATCATCAACCAGCATGCCAACAGCCATGATTAAACTGAAGAGCACAACGATATTTAAAGTGATGCCCATAAAGTAAAGAGCTATTATTCCAATGAGAAAGGAACCGGGTATCGAGAGTGCCACAAGAATAGCAATCCTTGTTCCCATCGAAAGCATCATTATGATCAATATTAACAACACAGCGAATATTATGCCGTTTTCCAAGTCATCAAGCACATCGCGGACGTTTTTTGACTGGTCGTTTAAGTACACCACTTTTAAATTTTCAGGTAATTGATCTTTTGCCTTATCCATTAAGTATTTTACTTGATTTACTGTGTCTATTATGTTTTTTCCATTACGTTTTGAAATTTCTAGCACGACACTAGGTAATCCATTAATGCGAGCAAACCCTTGGTGATCCTCAAACCTAGGGTATACTTTTGCTATATCTTTGATTCTCAAAACTGCATCGCCTTGAGATCTAATAGGAATATTCATAATATCTTCTATATCTTTTAATAACCCTGATATTTTAATCGAATATTTACCGGCCAGTGACCCAGCTCCCACTAGTCTGTTATTGCTTGATATAGCTTGGAATATTTCGTTTGATTGAATGTTATATTTTGTTAGAACTGTGGGCTCAATTATAACTTCCACTGTTTCTTTACGCATACCCGCCACTTCAACTTTGAGAACATTTGGCAGAGATTCTATTTCTTTCTTTAGCTTGCGTGCTATTTCAGTTAAGGCTCTTTCTGGCAAATTACCAATTAAGCCGACATTGAGTATCGGAAATAAGCTCAAGTTTATTTCATTGATTATCGGAGATTCCGCTTCAACAGGTAACTTCGATTTTATGTTTGAAAGCTTTGAACGAACATTATCGAGTACTTCTTTATTATCATACTCTGTTCCAAATTCGAGTATCATGTGAGCACCATCATTAGTTGCAAAAGCTCTCAATTCTCTTACACCTTCGATGGATCTTAGTTCATTTTCTATAGGAAGCACTAATAGCTTTTCACTATCTTGAGCAGAAATCCCAGGAAGTCCAACAAACACGCTGATTATAGGAATCTGTATATCAGGATTGCTTTCCCTTGGCATTTTTACATAAACGTATGAACCGAAGATAAAAATTACTATAAGTAATAATACCACCGCCCTGTTTCGCTCTATGAGTAAGCTCTGCATGTTGAATGTTAGCTGAATATGTGTGTTTGTACAATATTATAGTCGAGATACATTGCATATTAATTAATCCTTGTGTAGCTTTAAAACTTTACGCAAATAATTAAAATTTTCGCAAAATTGCAAGTATAAGAAAATTCCTGTATAATAATTCTAGAACAGTATTTGAGAGGTTATTATGGTGGCAATTCTAAATGTAACAAAGGGCAAAAATAAAGTTATTGTGTCTGGATTAGCTGGAGCTTTATCAGCTTTAATATTTTTAACAGCAATCCACATTGCCGCAAAGATAGCCATTATCGTTTCTGCCGCTGCAGTTACTTACTTATTACTTTCGCTGGTTCATAAAATAAGAACTAAAGCTGAAATTACTCGTGTTTCAGGAGATAAAGTTTCAGAAGATGAAGGGTATAGCAGTGTTGATGAAGGTGAAGAAAAAGATACCGTAAAAGAACCAAAAAGAACTGAAACTGAGCTAGAAGAAGAAATAATAAGGAAAAGAGCACAAGAACGCATGGAGAAAGGATCACTTGGTGGTCCTATAAATGCGTTTGGCGAACCAATTCATGTGACTATAGATGCTGAAAATAGTAATCCTGTTGATTATACAAAAACTATGGTAGTGCCTGAGGAAATTGTTCTTAGCATGCTAAATGATAAAACTCTTACACAAAATAACTCTAGCTCTATAAAGAATCAGATGAAACCTCTTCCTGAGCACATGGATGTGCCTGGTAATCCACTTCCTGGGCAAGTGTTAAGCAATCTAGAGCTTGAATCTAAAAGCACGCAGAAACTATCTGCTTTAGACTTGCTATTACAGTGCAAAAATGTAGATAATGATGTAAAAAAAATGCTAAAACAGCCAATTACCCAAAAGGGGTTTAACGGATTAGGATTTGATAGATAGTTGTTATATTAACCTCTCCATCTCATATTGAGGATCAGATGCAATGCCGTAGACCCTATTTGGCGGAGCAATTTTGTTCTCTATACCAAAAACCATACCTTCAATTATTGCTGTGAGTACTTTTTCAAGGTCACAATCTGCTCCGGGAACGCGGTGCTCTAGGCGGCATCTTTTGAAATCGTTGCCAAAATAGGGAATTCTTATCGCAGCAGTTCTGTTATTTACTCCCCAACTAATCGTAGTTGGAGTGTGAATATCCGGATACTGAAATCTTAAATATGAATCATCATTTGGAGCAAAAAACAACATATGTTTTTTCATCATTGCACATAATCCACCAATACTATGAATCAGATAGTCACTGTACTTTTGCTCATTGATATAAAATAAGTTACCGTTATTTGAATTCACGAGATTAACATGCACATTTAATGCACTGCCTGCTCTATCCAAATAAGGCTTTGCTTTAAAAGAAACATTCCCACCTAGTTTTTGTGCTGTTTCAGTAAGTGATTGTTTTGCTAACTCAAAATGCTTAATTAAATTGTAGGAGTTCGTATAACAACCACTTTTTATCTCATACTGATGTGTAGAATTCTCCTTCTCGCAAGAAAATTCAAGAGATGCTATTTTATTTTTGATGCTATTCAGAAATAAGTATTCTTTTTCTATTCCTTCAATGTAAAACTCTAGTTCAATACCGAATACAGCATAACAACTCAAATTACTTAATATAATCATAAATTTGCTTCAGTAAATCTATATTAGGTTAGCTATATTTATATGAATACTTTACTTATTTGCCAGTAAATTTAACATCTTATTTATACATAATGTATTACTGTTTTTAATAGCATGCTTCTAATCCTCGATACAAGCGACATTTACAAATTGATCATTTTTTTGAAATAAAAATGATCAATTTTAATGTTTTTATACCCTTTACAACCCATCAAAAAATCACCATAATTTTTAGTATGTATTAAGTAGTATTAGCTTTTCATTTTGCAGTAAGCTATTGATTATCTTATTTTTCTAATTATTGCTTTTTTCTTGGTGTGGTATATGAACTTAACTAGCCCTAAGGTTTCTACTATGTTTTTTGATCAGATTATTACAGTAACGGATCACAATGTTACTTGGGAAAAAATCCAAAATTGTCTTTATAATCTTTATGGAGAAGCAACATATAATAGCTGGCTGAGTTCACTAAAATTTGTCAGTAGCAGAAATGGGGAAGTTCTTTTATCCGTGTCAACAAGGTTTATAAAAGAGTGGATTACAGTTCATTACATGAAAAAAATATTATCATTATGGCAAAGCGAAGATAAAAGTATACGTTCTATTGATATTCAAGTAATTGAGGAGAGGAATTCAAATTTTAATGTTATACTAAAAAACAGAGAGGAAAGTAATCATAATCTTGGTTCACCGCTGGATCCAAGGTTCACCTTTGATAATTTTGTAGTGGGAAAGCCAAATGAATTAGCATTTACGGCGGCAAAGCGTGTGGCAGAATCTATAGATCCAATATTAGGCAGCAATCCTTTGTTTCTATATGGTGGAGTGGGACTTGGTAAAACACATCTAATGCATGCTATAGCTTGGCACATAGTCAATTCCCCATCAGCAAAAAGAAAAGTGGTGTATTTATCAGCAGAGAAATTCATGTACCAATATATTACAGCGCTGCGAAGCAAAGATATTATGTTATTTAAAGAGCAATTTAGATCAGTAGATGTATTGATGGTAGATGATGTGCAATTTATCAGTGGTAAAGATAGTACACAAGAAGAATTTTTTCACACTTTCAATGCATTGATAGACCAAAATAAACAATTGGTTATATCAGCTGATAGGTCTCCTAGTGATCTTGATGGAGTGGAAGAAAGAATAAAATCACGACTCGGTTGGGGGTTGGTGGCAGATATTAATGAAACAACTTTTGAATTAAGGCTTGGTATATTGCAGGCAAAAGTGGAGCAGATGAATATGTATGTTCCGAAAGATGTCCTAGAGTTTTTAGCAAGGAACATAAAATCTAATATAAGAGAATTAGAAGGAGCATTAAATAAGGTTACCCATACCTCATTAATTGGAAGAAGTATGACGGTAGAATCAGCTAGTGAAACCCTAATCGATCTTCTTAGGTCAAATCATAGGTCAGTCACAATAGAAGAAATACAAAAGAAAGTAGCTGAATTTTTCAATATAAAGGTTGCAGATATGCAATCCAATAGAAGGCTTCGCAGTCTTGCAAGGCCAAGACAAATAGCTATGTATTTTGCCAAAAAATTTACGCAAAAAAGCCTACCAGATATTGGGAGAAACTTTGGTGGCAGAGACCATGCTACTGTTATACATGCAGTAAAACAAGTAGAAAATTTTATAAAGACCGACTCAAAATTTGCTGATGAAATCAATCGATTAAAAAAAATGTTTAAGTAGCGTTTTTAAAATAGCTAATAACAAATCCTAAAATGAATCGACTATAGTTTTAATCCGTTTAAGTTTAAAATCTTCTGTTAGCTTCGCAGAATACATTTCCTTATTGTGTTGATTATAGAAGGTAAATTCGTGATCATCTAAATTTAGTATTGCAAAGCCAAAGCCAAAAAAGTTTCTAACCTCGTGTGCTAAGTAGTTTTTACCATTTAAATAGTCAAATTCTACATTTTGATAAACAGATTCTTGATCTTGAGCGTGTAATGATGCACCACCGTTTCCAACTATAATTTGGTCTGGAACATTATCCATTAATAAAATCTGGGCTATATGAATGTGGCCAGAAACTATGGTAGTAACATTGCTTGGAAATTTATCTCCAAAAGCTTCGATTTGTGTAAGATTACCATGGCTTTTTAATGTCAAAAATTCTTTTTTTGGAGATCTCCAAAGCGGTTTATGAGTTAAAAACCACATGGGCTTGTCAGAACTATTTTGTATCAATTTATCAAATTGCCTCTCAAAAGCATCAATTGTGCTTTGGGTTGTAAAAATATCCTCACCGGATGAAGAGTCGAAGATAAAAAATTTCATCGGTCCAGCATCTAAGGACCAACTAGAAACGAAGTTTCCACATTTTTCAGACGAAAAGGGGTATGAATCTAGATACCTGAACCATCCTTCATAAGCTCTATCACAACTCTCATGGTTTCCACGAACAAAAAGGAAAGGGGATTGTGATAAAATATCCTTTGCAGGCTCAAACCAATCAGCGTACCAAACTTCTTTATTATATCCATAAATATCGCCACACTTTTTTGTATTTCTACATTTTGTTTGTCTATAATGATAATCACCAACATGGATAATTAAATCTGGTTTATGAAGGGCGATTGAATCTAAATTTTTTTTTAAAGGCCAGCTATCTACCGAATTACATTCCTGCTGAAATAACATATTTATTCTACAGCCCGTGTCACCAATGAAAGCAATTTTATTAACCTTTTTTGGTAATATAGGAACCCGTAGATCCTCAATACTAATGTTTTTGGCACTTGTTTGTACTGTCAGTTCACAAACTGTTTCGTTATGATCACCATTGTTAATTGAGCTGCGATTCAGCATTTCTGTTTCCTCGCCATCAACATAAACAATGGGACACATGTCATTGTCCGTAATTGCGCGTATGCTTAGTTTATTTTCTGGGATAACTTGAGACCATGTGTATAATATTTGTGCATGGACGAAATGAAAGCTAGTTATAAGAGAGAGAGCTAAAAAAATAAAGATATTAGCTATATTCATTTGTATAAAAACCTAAGTTAAAAATTAGTAGTAAGGTTATCTTAAATGATTAAAATTTATAATCACAAAATTCATAATCAAATTATACAAACAATTTCTAAATTATTCTAGTATCAGATTGACACTCTAGATGAAAAATTCTAAAATGATTAAGTAATTTAAAATAATTATATAAAAACTAGAATATAGTGCGGCCGTGGTGGAATTGGTAGACACGCAGCGTTGAGGTCGCTGTGGCTCATAAGGCCTTGGAAGTTCAAGTCTTCTCGGCCGCACCAGTTTTTATCGCTGTTTAATATGGGTAAAAATGTTTATAGGAAATCAGAGTAGCAATAAGGTAGAAAGAGCTATCAGCGAAATCAGGCGCGGTCGGCCAATTGTAATATATGATGAAAGTAATTACCTATTGTTTGCTGCTGCTGAGGCTTTAGAAAGAGATTTATTTAATCAATACAAGCTTACATCAAGTAATGTATATGTTACTTTAACTTCAAGTAAGGTAAAATACATATCTCAGAATAAAGAACATAACAGCAAACGTCTGTTGGTGAATAATTTTGATGAACTGCTCTATTTAATAAACTGTTCAAAGGAAGATTGCATAAAAGAGTTGCAATGCTCAAAGACAATAGATGAATGTGCTATTGCCTTGCTTAAGTTCTCAGAATTATTGCCATACGCGTTAGTGGCTGATATGACTTTTGAGAATAACCATGAAATGCGAAATTGGTGCGAGAAAAATGACGTTATTGCACTGGACACGTCATTCATAAATAATTTTCAAGAAAATCAGGATGTATATGAAGTGTGCAAAACATCATTATTTTTAAAACAGACTCAAGAAGTAAATATCATATCTTATAGAACCGAAAGTGGTGGAAGAGAACATCATGCAATTATCATTGGCAATCCAGATAAAGATGACGAACCATTAGTGAGAATTCATTCTTCGTGCTATACGGGTGACTTGTTAGATAGCTTGTCATGCGATTGCAGAAGTCAGTTACATCAAGCAATTCAAATGATAGCTGACTCTGGAAGTGGTATTATATTGTATTTGATGCAAGATGGAAGAGGCATTGGTTTAACTAATAAGTTAAGAGCGTACAGTATGCAAAGAGGACATAATCTTGATACTGTTGATGCAAATAGAATATTGGGTTTTGAAGATGATGAAAGGAGTTTTGCTGTTGCAGCTAAAATGCTTAAGAAATTGAACATTAACAAAATCCAATTACTTACAAACAATGATAGGAAATTGTCAGAATTGGAAAGTAGTGGTATAGGAGTTACAAAGTGTCTACCACTTATTGTGGAACGTAATAAATATAACGATTCATATATGGAGACAAAGTTTGGTAAATTAGGCCATAGATTAAGAGTTTTTTAGCTTTTTTGCTGTAACTACTTTGTTAATTTGCTATGTTTATTAACATAAGTTAAGATTTTTAGGAATACTAAAATGCTAAGATTTTTTAAGCAAGAAAAAAATACTGAATCCTTAGATAAGGATATAAATTGGAATTCAAACCGCTACAGCACAGTTATTGCTCAAAGGAATATTCTACTTTTATTTGCATTAATATTATTAGCAACGATCTCTATCAGCATATTAGTCATATTTAAAATTAGCACAAGTAGCACTATTGAGCCATTTGTTATAGAAATTGACAAGAAATCAGGAATAGTGCAATTGGTTGATCCTGTCACAGTAAAACAGTATTCTGCAGATGAAGCGCTAAACGATTATTTTATTTCAGAGTATATAAAAGCAAGGGAGGTTTTTGATCCATATCATTATAATTATAACTATTATACAAAGGTGAGGTTGTTTTCCTCACCTAATGTGTATAATGAATTTAGAAATTATGTAGGATCGCAGAATATGGATGATCTTTTTAATTTATATTCAGATACCAAAAGTGAATTTAAAATTCGCTCAATTCAAAAGTTGGGTAACGATGCTCTTCAGGTGAGATTTTTTGTGGAATTTACACGGAAAGATGGAAGTTCTACGAGAAAAAATAAGATAGTTATTATGTCATATAGATATGCATCGCTTGAAATGGATGATCAGCAAAGATATATTAACCCATTAGGATTTCAAGTTATTTCATATAGAGTAGATGATGAATATGTATAGGATATTATTAGTTTTAGCTTTACTTGTAAGTGGCAATTTAAACGCATCCATTAATTATAATGAGCCTATTTCTATAGATAGTAGAATAAAGACTTTTGTGTATAGCCCTAATGAAGTATTTACGGTGGTTTTTAGTCAGGGTTACTATTCTTATATTGAATTTGCGGAAGGAGAAAAAGTTAAAAATATCGCTGTTGGTGATGCATCAAGTTGGAAAATTAATCCTTATGACAATAAATTGCTTATCATGCCATTTGAAGTTAGTAGTCGCACTAACATGATTATTACGACAACTAAAAAAAGAAATTACATTTTTGATTTAATCTCAAGGCCAAACTACGATAAATACCCGGATACTGATGCTAAGAAAGTAGATCACGATTATTCTGCTGAAAAGGATATATCTTACGTAGTACGTTTTTATTATCCTCAAGAAGAAGGTGAATTTGATGTTGATTTAGATGAGGTTTCTTTACCTACTCAAATGCAATATACTACAGACAAGCTAGAAAAAATAATACAAGAAAATGATACGAAGTACAATTATACATATATTGATGAAGGTGGTAATGCGGATATAGTTCCGATCGAGTTATTTGATGATGGTTATTTAACCTATTTAAAATTTAGAAATAATAATAAAATACCTCAGGTTTTTGTAGAAGGGGAGGATAAACCTTGTAAAAGGCTGTTATTTGATGATTATGTTATAATAAAAGGAGTACATAAAAAGCTATTTATGCGTTATGAAGATGGTGAAGTTGAAATTATAAATAGGTCACTTTAGCTGTGGTACATGCAATATGAATAAAGAAAGGCGTAACAATTCAGAAGATGAATCAGAAATAGAGAATAAGGTAGTAACAGTTGGCTCTAATCAAGGTCATAGGGCATTGATGGTCATTATTTTAGTGCTTCTGGCTGGTGGAGTGTATTATCTCTATTTTAGTCCTTCTCCTAAAGAGGGTTCAGAAGTTATTAAAAAAGAGGAAACAAAGCAAAACGTTCAAGAATTGAAAGGAAAGTTGGAACAAGTTCCAGATAATGTAATGGTTCCTGAAAGAATAATAACTGATCCCTTACCACCCTTACCTCCTCTTCCTACACCACTAATCATACCAGAAATAAAACAAATTAGAAAAGAAGAAGTGATGAAAAAAGAAGAAGAGAAACCAAAAGAAACTCCTGTGTCAAATATACCTATTTTGCCAAAGCAAAATTTTCCTTCTAGTAATGTTATGGGCAATTTACCTACCTCGTTTCCTACAATAGGGGGTGGCGGTTATCCTAGAGACAGACGTAGTGCACAGATGTTGACAATTTCAGGTGGTAGTGGAGAGAACAAGGCTGCTGATGCTATTTTATCCGACACTTCAGCACAATCGAGCAAAGCTACCAGAGTAGGAAAGCTTGGTTTAATGATTACTCAAGGTAAAATTATTGATGCTGTTCTTGAAACTGCAATAAACTCTGATCTGCAAGGAATGCTGCGTGCTATGGTGAGTAGAGATGTTTATGCAGAAACTGGTGATACAGTTTTAATACCTAAAGGCTCAAGATTGATAGGCAGTTATTCATTTGACTCGAATGTTGCTAAATCTCGTGTAAATATAAACTGGAATAGAGTGATTCTGCCACATGGAATAGATATTGCAATCTCATCACTTAGTACTGACGAGCTTGGTAGAGCAGGAATAGCAGGAATAGTTGATAACAAAATAGTAAGTGCGTTATTCTCTTCAGTGACACTTGCTGGTGTTTCGATTGGTTCTGCTGTTATAGGGCAAAAGGCTTCTAATCTTGTTGATACGCTAACTATCAGAGATGCAGTAAAGTCTATCACTGCAACCGAAATAGATTTTTCTTCTCTCCAACTCATTATTGACCCAGAAAAGAAGATATCTAGTGACAAATGGAAATTAGGCCTTGGGGCTATCGGAAGAATTCGGAGTGCCAAAAGCAGACAAGATTTACTAAAAATAATGAAAGAGGAAATAGCAAAAGCACTAGGAATTGAAGAAGACGAGGTAAATATAAGCCTGGAAATTGTAAATCAACTGTTAGAACAAATTCAAAGAAAA
Source organism: Wolbachia endosymbiont of Cardiocondyla obscurior (assembly GCF_902713635.1). NCBI lineage: Bacteria > Pseudomonadati > Pseudomonadota > Alphaproteobacteria > Rickettsiales > Anaplasmataceae > Wolbachia > Wolbachia endosymbiont of Cardiocondyla obscurior. Next base: position 17,363 of record NZ_CACTIU010000006.1, read on the forward strand.
AGCAAGTCTGTTTATGATGAAGCAATCGGGAAATCAATCGAGGATTTTTCTAAAGATATGCGGGATGTAGTGGGCAGATATACAGATAAAAAACCAACTATTTATGTTGATCAAGGCACTGCATTGAAAGTATTTGTTAACCAAGATATAGTATTTCCTCCACAGGCAATATTAAATCAATGAAATGAACTATGCTGCACTTGATACATATTTGGAGCCATTACAAGGCATATTTCAAGAAGAAGGCGTAAATGAAATATCAATAAATAAGCCAAAGGAAGTATGGATTGAAAATCGCGGTGAAATAAGGTGTGAAAAATTAGAAGTATTCGATCTTAACCATTTGAAATCTCTTGGCAGACTGATTGCTCAAGCTACAGAACAAAAACTTAGCGAAGAAGCGCCGTTACTTTCGGCAACATTACCAAATGGTTATCGTATACAGATAGTATTTCCGCCAGCATGTGAACCTGATAAAGTAGTCATGTCGATTCGTAAGCCTTCTAGCATGCAGTTAGCACTCGATGATTACGAAAAAATGGGGGCTTTTTCTGAAACTGTTACAGAAGCAACTGATAATCCAGTTGACCGTCATTTGGATTTATTGTTAAGGCAAAAAAAAATAAAAGAGTTTTTAGAATACGCTGTAATAAGTAAGAAAAATATTATAATTAGTGGTGGAACTTCCACTGGTAAGACTACTTTTACTAATGCTACTTTGCGTGCTATTCCAGCTGAGGAAAGAATTATTACTGTTGAGGATGCAAGGGAAATCGTTTTGAACGATCATCCCAATAAAGTCCATCTAATTGCCTCTAAAGGAGGGCAGGGCAGAGCAAAAGTAACCACTCAAGATTTGATAGAAGCGTGCTTACGTTTAAGGCCAGACAGAATAATAGTTGGTGAGCTCCGTGGAGCGGAAGCTTTTAGTTTTCTCAGGGCGATAAATACTGGTCACCCTGGATCAATATCAACCCTTCATGCAGATAGTCCAACAATGGCCCTTGAGCAAATAAAATTGATGGTTATGCAGGCAAATCTTGGCATTCCTCCAGACCAAATTATACCATACATTAGAAATGTGATTGATATTGTTATTCAGCTAAAAAGAACCGGTGGGGGCAAAAGAAGCATTTCTGAGATATTATTTACTAGATCTGCGAGCGAAAATGCTTAAATTTATACATAAGTTAAGGAAGAGTAGTTTATGAGTAATGGAAATCACCTACGTAATATTCTCATAGGAGGTGTAGTAGCTTTTAGCGTACTTGAGTTTTGCTTCTATCTATCTGGTATATTGTTTGTTCTGTTTGCTGATGGTCCGGATGCTGTGGATTTTAAGGCAATTAATCCTAGTTTGACGCCTTTCCCTCAAGCTCTTTGGCCAACGATTTTTGATCATATACAATATTGTTGGCATCATCCAGAGTTATATAGCCTTGAGCTCAAAATCACATTAATTATATCTTCTGCACTGCCTATCATTGTTTTAATGATTATCTTATGGAATTTAAGAGAAAGGATAATTGAGTGGCGACCATTTAAAAAGAAGGAATCACTTCATGGAGATTCGCAGTGGGCATCAGAGAAAGACATACGAAAAGCAGGATTAAGAAGCAAAAAGGGATTATTGCTTGGTAAAGATAAAAGAGGATACTTCATTTCTGATGGGTTTCAGCATGCATTGTTATTTGCACCTACAGGTTCTGGTAAGGGTGTTGGCTTTGTAATTCCTAATTTATTATTTTGGACTGACTCGGTAATTGTACACGACATAAAATTAGAAAACTATGAAATAACAAGTGGTTGGCGAGAACGACAAGGACAAAAAGTATACGTATGGAATCCAGCGCAGCCAGATGGAATAAGTCACTGTTACAATCCATTACAATGGATTAGTGAAAAACCTGGGCAGATGGTTGACGATGTGCAGAAAATAGCTAACCTAATCATGCCTGAACAAGACTTTTGGCAGAATGAAGCAAGAAGCTTATTTGTTGGAGTGGTATTATACTTACTTGCTGCACCAGAGAAAGTTAAATCTTTTGGTGAAGTTGTGCGTACGATGCGTAGTGATGACGTGGTTTATAATCTTGCTGTTGCTCTTGATACAATGGGTAAAATACTACACCCTGTAGCATATATGAATATTGCAGCTTTTTTACAAAAAGCTGATAAAGAAAGGTCAGGTGTTGTATCAACCATGAACTCATCACTTGAATTGTGGGCAAACCCATTGATTGATACTGCAACTGCGTCAAGTGATTTTAATATTCTAGATTTTAAAAAGAAGAAAATTACAGTTTATGTTGGTTTAACTCCTGACAACTTGACTAGGCTCAGGCCTTTAATGCAGGTTTTTTACCAACAGGCAACTGAGTTTTTATGTAGAAAATTGCCATCGGATGACGAGCCTTATGGCGTATTGTTTTTAATGGATGAGTTTCCTACACTTGGAAAAATGGAGCAATTTCAAACAGGTATTGCATATTTTCGTGGTTATCGAGTTAGGTTATTCTTAATTGTTCAAGATACTGAGCAGCTCAAAGGAATATACGAAGAAGCAGGGATGAACTCCTTTTTGTCAAACTCGACTTACAGAATAACTTTTGCAGCCAATAATATTGAAACAGCTAATTTAATATCGCAACTTATAGGAAACAAAACTGTACAACAAGAATCGTTGAATAAGCCTAAATTTTTAGATTTAAATCCTGCTTCAAGGTCATTACATATCTCTGAAATACAGAGAGCATTGCTATTGCCTCAAGAAGTTATTATGTTGCCACGTGACGATCAGATAATTTTAATAGAGTCGACTTACCCAATTAAATCAAAGAAAATTTTGTACTACAGTGATACCACCTTCACAAGAAGGCTGCTCAAACAAACTCGTGTGCCTACACAAGAACCATATGACCCAAACAAAGTTCTTTCTGCCGCTGCGAGCAAAGATAAGGTTAATAACGAGGGGAATAATGTTCTTGAGGGACCTAATTCAGTTGATTATCCTGCTGAAACTAAAACCGAAGATGCAGTATATGATGAATCAGATGAATTTGCAGACGAAGATATTGATGATGAAGATATCGACGATAAGTTTGAAGATGATGACGAGGAAGATGAGGATAGGAGCGATGATGGGTTTGATGACGAAGAAGAGGAGGATGAATTTGAAGATGAGGATAAATTAAAAAATGACGAGAAGTAAGGTTAACTTTGCCTATTTTTAGCTCAGAAAAGTGCAAGTTATGCAAATAATTAGGTTTTTCATATTAAGCCATTTTTAATTAATTAGTATTAGATTAGCTATTTTAACTAGGGGAGTAGTAATGATTAGTAAAAAAACATTAGCGGTTACAGCATTTGCTTTATTGTTGTCACAACAATCTTTTGCAAGTGAAACAGAAGGGTTTTACTTTGGTAGTGGGTATTACGGTCAATATTTAAATAACACAAGCGTACTAAAAACAAGCACTACAGGTATCAAAAATTTGTCTATAAATGACAGGGGTGCTCAGAACACAGAAGGTCAGTCACTAAGTGAGTATAAAGGAGATTATAATCCACCTTTTGCTGCAAATGTGGCATTTGGTTACACAGGGGAATTGGGTAACAACAGCTATAGGGCTGAATTGGAAGGGATGTATTCTTCTGTAAAAGTGGATAATATTGGTTTAACAAGTAGCCAAATAACTGTTTCATACCTAAAGGAGACTGGTGAGGATCCTGATAAAGAAACTTATCTCTATAGTGCTGCAGTTAGTCATGACCAAATTGAGAACATATCTGTAATGGCAAATGTTTATCATCATTGGAAAAGTGACCGTTTCTCTTTTTCTCCTTACGTTGGTATTGGGATCGGTGCAACAAGAATGACGATGTTTGAAAAACCGTCAATAAGACCCGCAGGTCAATTAAAAGCTGGCTTTGACTATCGCATAAACGAAGATGTAAATATGCATATCGGATATAGAGGTTTTGGTGCTATTGGTAGCGATATTAAGCTTACAGCAAAAAGGTTAGGACAAGTGGTAGACGGCCATAATGCTGGAAAAAAGAAGCTTGATCCTAGCTCAGGTAACAAAGTAACTGAGGAAATAAATATAGGTAATCAACTATTTCACACACACGGCATAGAGGCTGGCCTTACTTTCCACTTTGCTAGTAAAGCTTAAACATGTTGCCCTTTAAAAAATGCATAAAACCGTTCCTGTCATCCTATGGCTTGACCATAGTAAATATAGATCCCAGTGTCACGCACTGGGATGACGAGGTAGAGGGTACTGGGATGATGAGGTAGAGGGTACTGGGATGATATAGGATAATATGGGATGAAGGAGATAATACAAGAAAACATTAGCTATGTTCTTTTCACAACAATGCATCTCTTCATTCCCGCTAAGTCATATACATATTCCTGAAAAGCTAGTTCATACAAGGGTATTATTTTGTCAATATCATTTTGATCTTCACCTACCTCCAATATCGCAAACCCATTTTTTTTAAGGCACTTTCTCAATATTGGAAAAATACTCAAATAACAGCTCAAACCATCAATACCACCATCAAGGGCAATTCTTGGTTCCTTTTGCACTTCAGCTTGCAAGTCTTTCAATTTGCTTCTTTTAATATATGGAGGATTACTGATTATAAGATCGAATGAACCTCTGCACTCTGTCCACGAACTTGGAAATATTTTGGCTCTGCTGAGAAGATCATGTTTTTTTGTGTTCTGATAGGCAACTTTATATGCTTCCAAGCTTTTTTCAAAACCGACGCCAACAGCATATTCATACTCACTAAGTACGGATATCAATAAACAACCTGTGCCTGTACCAAAATCTGCAATTTTTAGTTTCTGTTTTTTGTTTGGGTAATATTTTAACACTGCTAGGATTATTGTTTCACTATCTGGCCTTGGATCTAAAACATGCTGGTTAACTATAAAATTTTTACTCCAGAATTCACGATTACCTATTATTTGCGATATTGGATATCTTTCCGCTCTTTTTTTTGTTAATTTCCAAAATAAAAGTTCTTTCTCCATCGGCACTTGATCAGCATGGTTCACAATTATAAATGATCTTTCCACTCCAAGTACGTGCTGCATGATGATTTCACAATCTAAATGTGGTGATTCAACTTTATGTGACGATAATAACTCCGATCCTTCTTGAATTAAAGTGCTGATTGTTTTCATTATTCTAAAAATATGTTTCTTTCAGCCAAAAATAGCAAGATGAGCTTCCAGTTTAGGGTAGCTGCACTAAATCCCAGTGTCAAGCACGCAGCTGTACGAACATTGCAATTTGCAGATCCAAGTAGCTTGACTACTTGGATCCAGCTAAGTTGGTGAGCATAAAAGTATAGCTAATGCGAGCTTTACGTCATACCGTCACGGTATCTCTAGATTCCGCTAACACGTAGCGGGACGACGAGGTCAGGGTGTCATCCTAGTACCTTCTCCTGTCATCCCAGTGCCCTGACTACTTGGATCCAGGAAAAAGAATGGTGTCATCCAAGTAGCCTTCCTCCCCTGTCATCCCAGTGCCCAGACACTGGGATCCAGAAAAGTTTGCTTGTAAGCAAGCAAACTAGTACAGAAAGTGGTTACAACATTTTCGATGAGATTATATGGAAAACTGGATTCCAGTGTCAAGCACTGGAATGACACCTTCCTGCCCAGTTCATGTTGCCATAAATATTAAGAAATTTACCAAGCAAAAAAAAGGCAAAAGAAGCCCTAGTCATTGTCTATTTTCAGTATTGGCGTTTTTTAAGTCTTAAACACTGCAATTTAGCTGCTTTTAAATGCAACTCACCTTAGTTTAAATGTTTAAGAAATTTACTAAGCAGAAAAAAAGGCAAAAGATATCCCGTATTAGCTAGTTGTCACTCTCTAATCCTGCAAATTGGCGTACTATACTGTCTTAAACGCTTTATAAGCGCGTTTCAGCTTATATAGGTAAAAACCCAGAAATGTTGTGAAGACGTAAAGTGTGCATAGTGCAAAAAATTAAAAATAAGACGCCAATTACGTAATACTGTTGTCATTTAATCTGCACAGATTGAAGATAAATGAATACCTTCAGTACCATGATAATGGGGCTGGCGAAGGGTGTCAAGTAAGTTTTTTCGTTTCTACTGAATGACAGTTGTGGCTTGGGAGGTAGTGCAAGAAGTCTACTGATGGCTTTCAAGGCAGTTGAGCTTAATTATTAGAGTAGTAATGTTTATTTTTATATTGACTATTGAGGTTTATTATTTTATAACTAAAAACTTAGTTATTTTAATGAGCTTGAGTTTATAACATATGCCTACGATAAATCAATTAATACGTAAGGGTAGATTAGGATTGACCCATAAGAAAAAGGTACCAGCTTTGGGAAAAAGCAACCCTCAAAGGAGAGGTGTTTGCACTAAGGTGTATACTACAACTCCTAGAAAGCCTAACTCAGCACTCCGTAAAGTAGCCAGAGTAAAAATTAGTGGGTATGGTGAAGTGACGGCTTATATACCTGGTGAAGGTCATAATTTACAAGAACACTCTGTTGTTTTGATACGTGGTGGGCGGGTTAAAGATTTGCCAGGTGTGCGTTATCACATAATAAGAGGTGCCCTTGATCTGCGTGGTGTGCAAAATCGAAAGAAAGCTCGTTCAAAATATGGTGTAAAGAAATCTGGTTAAAGTTTATGGCTCGTCGGAATAAAGCAAAAAAAAGAGAAATAAGTCCTGATTCGCGTTACGGCAGTGTTTTGCTGATGCGTTTCATTAATACAATCATGAAATGTGGTAAAAAATCTACTGCAGAAAAGATTATCTATGACGCTTTGTCTTTAGCTGAAAAGAAAATAGGCGAAGGTGGGTTATCAATTTTTGAGACAGCAGTAGGAAATGTTACTCCTTCTATAGAAGTGCGTTCTCGACGCATTGGTGGTGCAACTTATCAAGTACCTGTTGAAGTTCGACAAGATAGAGCGGTTTCTTTAGCGTTAAGGTGGATTGCTAAAGCAACTTCTGCTGCTCGAAAAAAGAGTGGAAAAACCACTGTTGATTGTTTGCAATCTGAAATACTGGATGCTTATAATAAACGCGGTGGTGCGTTTAAGATGTGCGAAGAAAAATATAAAATGGCTGAAGCTAATAAGGCATTTTCTCATCTTCGTTTTTAATGTTAGCTAATTAATTGTGATATGGAAATTGGAATATCTAAATACAGAAATATAGGGATAATGGCTCACATAGATGCTGGTAAGACTACCACAACAGAGCGTATTTTATTTTATACTGGTAAGCAAAATAGAATTGGTGAAGTGCACGATGGTGCAGCTTCTATGGATTGGATGGAGCAGGAAAAAGAGCGTGGTATTACAATCACATCTGCTGCAACAACATGTTTTTGGAATGATCATAGGGTCAATATAATAGACACTCCTGGTCACGTTGATTTCACTATTGAAGTTGAGAGATCTTTAAGGGTTTTGGATGGTGCAGTTGCTGTATTTGATGGAGTTGCTGGAGTTGAACCTCAATCTGAGACAGTGTGGCGTCAAGCTGATAAATATAGCGTTCCTCGTATCTGCTTTGTTAATAAGATGGATAGAATAGGGGCAAATTTTTATCGATGTGTTGATATGATAAAGACGAAGCTTGGTGCAGCACCTTTAGTTATTCATTTACCAATAGGGAGTGAGAAAGATTTCAAAGGTATAATTGACCTTATTTCTATGAAAGCCATTATATGGCAAGAAGAAACGTTGGGCGCTAAATTTTCTTATGAAGATATTCCTTCTGATTTGCTTGATAAGGCTCAAGAATATCGAAATCTTTTATTAGATGCTGCAGCTGAGATGGATGATGAAGCGATGAATACTTACTTTGAGTCTAATGATCTGCCAGTGGATTTACTGAAAAAATGCGTGAGAAATGGGACCATTAAAGGAAAATTTGTTCCTGTGTTATGTGGATCAGCTTTTAAAAATAAAGGCGTACAACCACTTTTAGATGGTGTGGTTGACTTTTTACCTTCTCCTATTGATGTTGATGTAATTGTTGGAATTGATCCTAAAGATTCAGAAAAGAAAATTGAGGTCAAACCTTCAGAAAAAGAGAAATTTGTTGCTCTTGCATTTAAAGTGATGACGGATAAATTTGTAGGCAGCTTGACGTTTATCCGTATTTATTCTGGTAAATTAAAGTCTAAATCTACCGTTTCAAATGCGTTAAAAAACGAAACTGAAGGGATTGGCAGAATGTTACTTATGCATGCAAATAACCGAGAAGATATAACTGAGGCTAGGGCTGGAGATATAGTTGCTTTAGTTGGGCTAAAGAAAACAACCACCGGAGATACTTTATGTTCTGTTGATTTTCCTATATTATTGGAGCGTATGGAATTTCCTGAGCCTGTTATTGAAATTGCTGTGGAACCTAAAACCACTTCAGATCAGGAAAAATTAGGTATTGCTCTAAATAGGTTGGTTGCAGAAGATCCTTCTTTGAGAATGTCAGTAAATGCGGAAAGTGGCCAGACTATATTGAAAGGCATGGGTGAGCTCCATCTTGAGATTATTGTTGATAGAATGAAGCGCGAATTTAACGTTGAGGCTAACGTCGGTGCTCCTCAGGTTGCATATCGTGAAACTATCACTAAATCTGTTGAAATTGATTACACTCATAAAAAACAATCTGGTGGAGCTGGTCAGTTTGCTAAGGTTAAAATAAAATTTGAACCTCTTGAGCCTGGTTCTGGGTTTCAATTTGAAAGTAAAATTGTAGGTGGTGCTATTCCAAAAGAGTATATTCCTGGGGTAGAAAATGGCTTGGAGTTGATAAAAGAAGGTGGTATAATTTCGGGATTTCCGTTGATTGATTTTAAGGCTACCCTTCTTGATGGTGCTTTTCATGAGGTTGATTCTAGTCCTTTAGCTTTTGAACTTGCTGCTAAAGGTGCTTTTAAAGAGATGGCAAATAAAGCTGGTCCAAAAATGCTGGAGCCTATAATGAAAGTTGAAATCATTACTCCTGAAGAATATATGGGTGATGTTATGGGTGATATAAATAGTAGAAGAGGAAATGTTGCTGATATGCTCGATTTAGGTAATAATAGTAAAATAATTACTGCTTCGGTACCTCTTGCAAATATGTTTGGTTATATCAACGTTTTGCGTTCTATGTCTCAGGGAAGGGCGCAGTATAGTATGCATTTTTCTTGTTATGAGCAAGTGCCACAATATGTGGTTGATGAGTTAAAGTTAGAGTATAATTAAGGGTAATAATTATGACAGCAGTAGTGGAAGCATTTGGAAAGCCACATGTAAATGTGGGAACAATAGGACATGTGGATCATGGGAAGACAACGTTAACAGCAGCGATAACAAAGCATTATGGAAATTTTGTAGCGTATGATCAGATAGATAAGGCGCCAGAAGAAAGGAAGAGGGGGATAACGATAGCAACAGCGCATGTTGAGTATCAGACGGAAAAAAGGCATTATGC
>NZ_CACTIU010000007.1:0-26784 GCF_902713635.1 Wolbachia endosymbiont of Cardiocondyla obscurior
ACTGCACCGTCTTTACAAATCACACCTCCTGGTGTTATTTTTGAAACGACTACAGGAGCGCCAAAAAACACAGCAGTGAATGCACCGAGTGCAAAAAGCGCTGGCCACGGCATTCTACCGAATATTGCAAGCAACGCTGCACCAATTATCACTATTGTGATCATTGGTCCACCTATGCCATGAGTATAGCCTATTATCTTGCATATCACTGATGATGTTGTATCATCTGTATCAACAAAAGCATCTGCAGCATTTGTAGCATTTGCATCAAACGCAAAGGAGAAAATTAAAACCGCAAGTAGAAGAAAATTTTTCATTATACCCTCCAATCATTTCTGTCCTAAGTTAGATTATTCTGCAATTTGATTAAATTTGAGTAAATGGTAAGGGTTCTAGTAAATTTGTCATCCTATCAGTTTATAAAAATTCCCGGATCTCAGTGTTATTCACTTGGACAACATTTATACAATTGTGGAATAATGGTGCTCCTTTAAGAAGCACCGTTTAGCTAATGCTTTTCTAAATCTGCAGCGCCTATTTTTTACACGCTCCTGTACTTGTATCCCAGTTGGTACCATCAGGGCAAGCAGTTGCACCATTTTTACAAATCACACCGCCTGGTACTATTTTTGAAACAACTACAGGTGCACCAAAAAACACAGCAGTAAATGCACCGAGTGCAAAAAGCGCTGGCCACGGCATTCTGCCAAATATTGCAAGCAACGCTGCACCTATTATCACTATTGTGATCATTGGGCCACCTATGCCGTGAGTATAGCCTACTATTTTGCATATTGTATTTGACGTTGCGTCATCAGTAACACTGCTAGCAAAAGCATTATCAAATGCAAAGAAGAGAATTAACGCCACTAGTAGAAGAAAATTTTTCATTATGCCTCCTATAATTTCTATGGATTCTTCGCTACTGCACCGTCTTTACAAATCACACCTCCTGGTGTTATTTTTGAAACGACTACAGGAGCGCCAAAAAACACAGCAGTAAATGCACCGAGTGCAAAAAGCGCTGGCCACGGCATTCTGCCGAATATTGCAAGCAACGCTGCACCAATTATCACTATTGTGATCATTGGGCCACCTATGCCGTGAGTATAGCCTATTATCTTGCATATCACCGATGATGTTGTATCATTTGTATCAACAAAAGTAGTAGGAGGAGCACCTGCATCAAATGCAAAGGAGAGAATTAAAGCTACAAGTAGAAGAAAATTTTTCATTATGCCTCCGATAATTTCTATTTAATGCTGGATTATCCTTCACTTTGATTAAATTTAAGTAAATGGTGAGGATTTTTTGCTTAAAAGTATCCTTTATTTCATTTAGAATACTTTTCTTGGTTCGTCTATATTACAGTGCTACAGAAATTTTACAGCATCGTTTATTGCCTTTATCGTGCTTTGATTGACACAATTCATAATGATGGAGTGGAGCATGCAGGGTATTTATCATTTTTAATTCTGTTATCAATATTTCCTTTTCTCATCGTTTTAATGGCTGTGGCGTCAACATTCGCAAATTTTTTAGACCAGTACAACATTGGCTGGGTATTTATCATTGATAACATGCCACAGGATATTTTATCATCTTTGATGCCGCGTATTAGGGAGATAATATCAGGCCCGCCGCAAAGCTTACTAACTTTAGCAATTGTAGGTGCTGTTTGGACCGCTTCATCGACAATTGAAGGGCTTAGAACAATACTCAATAAGGCCTATAAAGTTCCGGTTTCGCCGCCTTATATATTAAGAAGAGTACTAAGTATATTACAATTTTTAGTAATCACGCTTATTATAACTCTAACTATAGTGTTTTCTACACTAGTACCAATGCTAATTGATTTTTCCTATCAGGGGCTAAGTTATACTAGGTATTTACTTATTGAATTTGTACTTTTCACAGTAGTCTCTTGGCTATATTTTATGTTACCAAACATAAAACAAAATTTATCAGACGTATTTCCTGGATCTTGTGTAGCTGTTATTCTTTGGACGATTTCTGCTTCAGCTTTTAAGCAATACTTAAAAGCTTCCTTTGACCAACTGGATTTGATATATGGAAGTTTAGGTGGTGTGGTAGTGTCATTACTATTTTTTTATATGCTAAGTTTGATTTTTATATATGGAGCAAAATTCAATTTTCAGCTAAAATATTTCAATGGATCTCGCTAAGGAGAAAGAAATGGGTAAGTTAGAAGGTAAAGTAGCTTTAATCACCGGAGCTTCAGGTGGAGTAGGCTCTGCTGTTGCAAAAAGGTTTATAAGAGAAGGTGCATGTGTGATTCTGATTTCAAGATCTCTTGATAATCTCAAGCCACTATATAATGAAATTGAAGAGCTTGAAGAATTTAAAGAAGGCTCTGTGAAACTAATTCAGCTTGATCTTTTAGACTTTGAGAATGTAAAGATACTGACAAACATGATAGAAAGCCTGAAATTATCAGAATCTGGAGCACTTGATATATTAGTTGCGTGTGCTGGAATTTTAGGCAAACTGAACCCCATTCATGACTGTGAGATTGAAGAGCTACAGAACGTAATGAATACAAATTTTACTGCCAATTGGTACTTACTAAAAAACTTAGATCCAATGCTAAAAAAGTCTAATGCTGGAAGAGCGATATTCATGACCTCAGAAGTGACACTTTCTCCTTCCTCTTATCCATATTGGATGCCGTATGCTGCAAGTAAAGTTGCACTAGAAATAATGGTGCAAATATATGCATCTGAGACAAAACATACAAAATTATGTGTAAATGCTGTATACACGGAAGGACCTGTGGGTAGTGAGCAGGCATTTCCTGGATCTGAATTGGTGTCGCCTGATAAACTAACAGATAAATTTGTGGAATTAGCTTCTGAAGACTGCAGCATATCAGGAAAAATCTTACCGCTCAGCAAATCTCCCGAATAAATTACCATAGTATCTGCAAAGATACCGTTAAGCCCACAACTGTATGAACATTGTGATTTGAGAGTAATCTCCACTAGGAAGGATGTCATCCCAGTGCCTCTATGGTGTCATTCCAGTCTGGAATCTAGTCTTTATTATGCAGCCACTTATTTAAAGTTAAGTTTTCTGGATCCCAGACTGGGATGACACCTCTGGGCACTGCCGTCATAAAGGAACCAGTGTCAGCTACTTGAAAGACATCATTTGCTGTGCAATTTACCTTCAAAAATGAATGTTTGTACAGCTGTGTGTCAAGCACTGGAATCTGCCACGCAAATTGCAATGTTCGTACAGTTATGCGTCAAGCCTAAAAGTAATTAGCTAATAGGTTTAATAAAAATTCACATATACAGGAAAGATTGGTAACATTACTTGAATAGAGACCGTTATTGTAATTATGCCGAAACGCACAGATATAGAATCTATATTAGTAATAGGAGCAGGCCCAATAGTTATAGGTCAGGCATGCGAGTTTGATTATTCCGGAACGCAAAGCTGTAAAGTATTAAAAAGCGAAGGTTATAAAGTCATTTTGGTTAACTCCAACCCCGCAACTATAATGACAGATCCTGAGTTTTCTGATGCGACGTATATTGAGCCGGTACTGCCTGAAATCATAGAGAAAATTATAATTAAGGAGAGGCCAGACGCAATATTGCCAACAATGGGCGGGCAAACAGCGCTCAATTGTGCAATAAAACTTGCAGATGATGGAGTGTTAGACAAATACAACGTAGAATTAATAGGGGTAAATAGAGAAGCAATAAAAAAAGCAGAGGATAGAGAGTTATTCCGCCAGTCCATGGATAGAATAGGACTGAAATACCCCAAAAGTATCATTATAAAAAATCAAGAACAAATAAAAAAGGCTTTGGATTACGTTGGATTACCAGCAATCATTCGTTCATCATTCACTCTTGGTGGCGCAGGTAGTGGTATAGCATATAATAAAGAGGAGTTTTTCAATATCGCAGAAAGTGCTCTCAAAATTTCGCCAATAAATGAAGTTCAGATAGATGAATCAATTATCGGCTGGAAAGAATATGAAATGGAAGTTATCCGCGATTGTAAAGATAACTGCATAATAGTCTGTTCGATAGAAAATGTTGATCCGATGGGAGTGCACACTGGGGATAGCATAACTGTTGCTCCTGCTTTGACTCTGCGTGATGCTGAATATCAACAAATGAGAAATGCATCTATAGCAGTGCTGAGGGAAATTGACGTTAGTGCCGGTGGTGCAAATGTTCAGTTTGCAGTGAACCCTAAAGAAGATGGAAGCCTCGTTGTAATTGAAATGAATCCAAGGGTTTCTCGCTCCTCTGCACTTGCTTCGAAAGCAACAGGCTATCCTATTGCAAAAGTTGTAACCAAACTTGCTATCGGCTATTCGCTCGATGAAATACGTAACGACTGCGCTCCAATAATACCAGCAGCATTCGAACCAGTGATTGATTATATCGTCACTAAAATTCCTCGATTTGAGTTTGAGAAATTTAAGGGGACGAATTGTGAATTATCAACCTCCATGAAATCAGTGGGAGAAGTGATGTCTATAGGCCGCACTTTTAATGAGTCACTACAGAAAGCTTTCCGTTCACTTGAAACTGATTTTACAGGACTTGATGAAGTATTTCCTGAGAACATTGATATTGATCACATAAAATCTCAATTAGCAAAATTGCTACCAAACAGATTACTGATTGCTGCTGACGCAATGCGCCACGGAATTAGCATAGAAGAAATAAATTCGATTACAGGATATGACTTATGGTTTCTGCAAAATATACAGCAAATCATCTTGGCTGAACAAAAAATCAAGGAAAATGGCCTTCCTGGAACTGCATATGAAATATTAGAACTAAAAAAGATGGGATTCTCGGATGCAAGGTTGGCAAAGTTAAGTAATAGATCTACCTCTGTCATCCCAGTACCCTCTAATGTCATCCCAGTGCGTGACACTGGGATCCAGCCAGCGTTATACGCTGGAGATCGAGTAAAACAAATTGAGGAAATAAGGAAAAAATTTGGCATTCATCCAGTTTATAAACGTGTAGACACCTGTGCGGCTGAATTTGAATCGAGCACTGCTTATATGTATGGCTGCTATGAGGGAGACATTACAAATAGGACAGAATGCGAAGCGGACATTTCTGACCGAGAAAAGGTTGTCATCTTAGGAAGTGGTCCAAACCGCATTGGTCAAGGTATTGAGTTTGATTATGCATGCGTACATGCAGCTTCTGCCGCCAAAGAAATGGGGTATGAAACAATAATGATCAACTGTAATCCAGAAACTGTCTCAACTGACTACGATACTGCTGATCGTTTATATTTCGCCCCACTGATTGCAGAGGATGTGCTTGAAATACTAAGTAAAGAGCAAGAAAATGGCACACTGGTTGGTGTGATAGTTCAAATAGGTGGTCAAACACCTTTAAAGTTAGCCAAAGTGCTTAACGAGAGAGGTTTCAAAATTCTGGGAACTTCGTTTGATTCTATTGACCTTGCAGAAGATCGCATGAGATTTAAAAATCTTGCTTTGCAACTTAATTTAAAACAACCTGAAAGTTCTATCTGCCATTCAGTAGAAGAAGCGTTAACCAACGCAGAAAAGGTGGGGTTTCCACTAGTAGTCAGGCCATCATATGTCCTCGGCGGTCAGTCTATGTCGATTAGACACGATACTCAGAGCTTTAAAGAGTACGTCTTGGATCAAACTAAAATCTTTGAGCATGGTTCGCTGCTTCTTGATAAATTTTTAGTCAATGCAGTTGAGGTTGACGTTGATGCTGTATGTGATGGGGAAAAAGTTTTCATTGCAGCGGTCATGGAGCATATTGAAGAAGCTGGTATCCACTCTGGTGATTCAACATGCTCAATACCGACAAATACATTGAGTGACGAAGTAATAAAAGAGATTAAGCTACAAACTGAAAGAATAGCATTAGCATTAAAAGTGAAAGGTCTGATAAACATTCAGTTTGCTGTTCAAGAGAATAGACCTCTTGCAGAACCTGTTTGTGATGGGAAATTTTTAGGAAAAGTGCAGATGAGCACCACAGAATACTCGAATGTATTTGAGGAGCGCAGACAAGCTTTGACGACAAAATTGCCTTCAGAAATCGAGTTATGCAAGAGGTCTAGTGATGTATACATACTTGAAGTGAATTTAAGGGCTAGTCGAACCGTTCCTTTTATTTCCAAGGTAATCAATATTCCTATTGCAAAGCTTGCCACTCAGGTTATTTTGGGTAAAAAATTGAATCAGGAAAACAAGCCTTTCAATCATTTTGCAGTTAAAGCTGCTGTTTTTCCATTTACCCGCTTTGCAGGAGTGGATACTTTACTTGGTCCTGAAATGAAATCAACAGGAGAAGTGATGGGAATCGACTCATCTTTCGAAGCTGCACTTGCAAAAGTGCACATGGCTGCAGGATACAAGTTACCAACAGAAGGAGCAGCTCTGGTTTCAGTAAAAGATGATGATAAAGAGTATATATTGCCTGTTGTACGAATGTTGAAAGAACTGAGTTTTGAAATATATGCAACCAAAGGTACGGCTTTGTATCTGAACAATAACGGCATTGCTGCAAAAGCTGTAAATAAAGTGAGAGAAGGCAGACCCCACATAGTTGATATGCTCAAAGATGGAAAAATAAATCTAGTGATCAATACTTCAAAAGGTGTAAAGTCAGTCTCAGACAGCAAAGATATCAGGAGAACTGCTATTTTGCAAAATATAGCTTACAGCACCACAGCTTCCGGAAGTAAAGCGTTAGTGCTTGCAATTCAATATGTAAAGAATAGCAAACTGGAAGTGAAATCATTACAGCAGATACAAAACGTTTAAATATCAAAACTAGAATAATTCACTCTCAAAATGCTAAAGAGAACATAATAAAAAGATGGAAATTTTGAAGGAAATAGTATACCTAAAGAATCAACTAGCGTAATTGAACAGCCAAATGCTGCAACGAATGCTCCACAATCTCACCTAGAGGACACTTCCCTTATATGTTAAGAACAAGTCTTTATAAATATCAAAGTAGTGAGATTAAAGACACACAGAGAAGAGGAATCGTCACGCCCCTTGATTATAAGAATCGTTGTTCAGCAAGGTTCTCTTCTCTGGTTTATTATACTGAAAGTTCCGAACAACTGATTGAGCTTTTAGGCTCGTATATAAGGCTGGAAAATGCAGTATATGTTATTATTACGGAGGAATTATGAATTCATCAAACATTATTGCTGGCATTGATGTTAGCAAAAGTAAATTAGATCTCCACATTCACCCACTTGAGCATTATAAAATATTTGAAAACAATGTACAATCCATTGATGAAATGCTGGACTTTTTACGTTTGCATAATGTAACCAAAATTGGTCTTGAGGCAACTGGTGGATACGAAAAATTATGTGCCTATACTTTACTAAGCAATGGTTTTGAGGTGTACGTCATTCAACCAAGGTGGGAGAGACTATGCTAAAAGCCTTGGTATTACTACAAAAACTGATAAAATAGACTGCAGTATCATCTCACGTTATATTAATAATACAGATATGCGTGTTACTCCTTTAACAGTTAGTAATGGTAATATTGATTGCTTGAAACAAAAATTATCTCGTAGAAACCAACTTGTAGAAATAGCAAAAATACAAAAAACCCAAATCCAACAGGTAACTGATACATCTATAATCAAACAAATAGAGGAACTTCTTGCAATTTTACGTAATCAAATTAAAACTTTAGAAGATGAAATGATTACATTTATCGATCAAAACCAAGAGCTTAAAAGAAAATATATATCAATAACTATATAGTAGCGGGATGACGGTTTTTCAAATTATCGGTAAATCTAAGTCAGTTTAGCTATAGGCAGCAATTTTCTGTATTTATTTTAAATTGAAGAAAGCTCAAATGAAAGATCGTGTTTTGCTAAAAATCACAGAATGCAGTCTGGTTACTATTTAAAAGGATATGTTCAAAAAACTGTGTCAAATCAACTCATACACTTCATTACCAACTTCATGATGAAGTTCCGCAGTTGGATGGAAATAATCAAAAAAGAAATAATCCTTTAGTGTTTCTTTGCTACACCCAGGGTTATAGTGAACGTCAAGTTCCCCTTTAAATATCAACTTTAAGAGTATTTTTATATTTTCTTTAAATCTCCCAACTTGGTCTGCAATGTTCGATGTGCATGCATCTTGACAATTTAAACCTTTGCTCTTGTATTCGCTAAACATACTTCTCATTTTAGAGTTAAGATCAAATGCTTTTATTTCAAGATTTGTACTTTTCTTCATATAATCTAAGCCTTTAGCCAGTTTTGCATTGAAACTCTCCGTGAGCTTTGTAGCTAGTTCCCTTGCTTCTTCATCTCTATTAAAAGCTGGTATTGAGCCAACTTCAGGTGCATTTGCAACAACTACATGCTTAACACCATGTTCATTTAGAACCTTAAGTGCATTACATATTTCACTCACTGCTTGTTCCAATACTTCTTCCGCTTTAGTATCGTCATAAGCAGTGGCAACCATAACATCATTTCCGCCGATTATGATGCAAAATAAATCTTCTTTACCTATATCTGGATGATGTTTAATTACCGCATCTAGCTGGTTAGCTAAACGAAATTTATTGAAGAAATAAGAAAAAATAGGGTCAAAAATTTCAGATGCTGTTGCATATGAAACTGCGTAATTCTGACCTTGCTGTTCGTGGCATCTCCCAAAAAATGAATAACTCCACCCAGGTTTAAATTCATCTAAATCTAAATATTTTGCTATATATTCAACAGCAGTAGGGCCATTGCTAAAAGATCTTCCTTGATAAAAAGGATCATCAAATTTTACGCTTTTTGCAAAGGATAAATTATTTAAAATTCCAATGATTGCGCCATTATCGGATAAGCTATCACCCAGAACATAAAAATTTCTATACTTTGAATTAGAATTGTCATTTTTGTTTGTCATAATATTTACCGTAGATTAGCATGTTGTTTCATTAGATTCATAGAAAAAGAAAAATAGCGGTGAAATTATACAACTTTGGCCTAACTTGCTCTCCACTTTTTCCGGGCAAAATCAGCTTCTTCTTAACTTGACACGTATACTTAAAAGAACCCTCTAAGTTTTCTAGCACGGCTTGGATGTTTCAACTTGCGCAGTGCTTTTGCCTCTATTTGCCTAATTCTCTCACGTGTTACATTAAAAATTTTTCCTACTTCTTCTAAGGTATGTTCCTTCCCATCTTTACCAAGGCCAAAACGCATTCTTAAAATTCTTTCTTCCTTTGGTGTTAAAGTTGCAAGAACATTGGTTGTAATGCCACGCAAGTCAGCAAGTATTGCAGCATCCTCTGGCCTGGAGACTCGCTTGTCTTCTATACAATCACCAAAGGTACTACTATCATCTTTTCCTGTTGGAGCTTCAAGACTTACTGGATCCCTTGCTATTTTCATAACTTTGCGTATTCTTTCCAGTGGCATTGTCAGTTCTACACTCAATTCCTCTAACGTCGGCTCTCTTCCCATCTCATGAGTCATCTTTCTTAATGCTCTGTTGATTTTACTGATAATTTCCACCATATGAACTGGTATTCTAACTACTTTAGACTGCTCAGGTATTGCTCTAGTGATTGATTGTCTTACCCACCAAGTGCCATAAGTTGAAAATTTATATCCACGTTTGTAATCAAACTTATCCACGGCCTTCATAAGACCAATATTGCCTTCTTGTATCAAATCAAGCAGATCAAGGCCTCTTTTTGAATACTTCTTAGCAATGGAAACTACTAGCCTTAAGTTAGCCTTAATCATTTCTTGCTTTGCTTCAGAGACTTCTCGTTCGTGTTTTTGTATTCTCTTGATTAGCTCCTTAAATTCTTGTACGTTATCTTCCTGTATATGCTGCTTAATACCGTTCAAGGTACTAGCTATATGTTCAGAGTTATCGTCTATAAACCTTAAAAATTTGTTTTTTAATTCACCTGTAAAAGAGGACTGATTTTCATTGATCTTTAAAAGCACGTCATCATAAACTTTATAGAAACTTTCTCTATCGATATCGTATTTTCTAGCCTCAGCAATAAGATTAGCCTCTTCAAGCGTAATGGATCTATTTATCTTATAAAGTTCTTGTGT
This sequence comes from Wolbachia endosymbiont of Cardiocondyla obscurior, assembly GCF_902713635.1. NCBI lineage: Bacteria > Pseudomonadati > Pseudomonadota > Alphaproteobacteria > Rickettsiales > Anaplasmataceae > Wolbachia > Wolbachia endosymbiont of Cardiocondyla obscurior. Next base: position 10,116 of record NZ_CACTIU010000007.1, read on the forward strand.
AATTCTGGCAACAGCAGCATCACTTAACTTAATTTGTAATGCTATAGACCATATTTGATTATACAAATTTTCTAGCTCATTAGAGAAATTTTTAGAATTTTTTCTTAATATCAACGCTTCATTTGTTAAAGTAATTATCTCATCCAATGCAACTATGACCTTTGGCAATAAGTCACTTTCCATTTCAAGAATAGAAACATTTAAATTGACTGAACTTATATCTTCATTATTACCGTCTTTCTCATCATCACTTTTTTTACTATCTTTCTCATCATCACTACAGTACTCAGCATCTTCAGAAACATCCTCAGAATCCTCAACATCTTCAGCACTTTCTTCACTCTCTTCACTTTCTTCTTTGGGTACCACATTAAAATCAGAGTTATAAATTGCATCCAGATCTATAATTTCTCTCAGTAAGAGAGCTCCATTACTTAAATCATCACGCCATACTTTTATCACCTTTAATGTTACTGATGTTTCAATTATTGCACGTAACATGTTATGCTTTTCAGATTCAATTTTTTTTGCTATCTCGATTTCATCTGCCCTTGATAAAAGCTTTACGGAGCTCATGTCTTGTAAATAAATCCTCACTGGATCATCATTTTGTACTAAAGTTGCAGTAACATTTGGCGATGTGTCATCATCATCAAGTTTACTATCATCACTGTTGGAAGGAATATCTTCTTCATCTTCGCTACTTTCAAGCACATTAATTCCGGAATCCTGCAATAAAGATATAGCATCATCTATAAAGTCAGACGAAAAATTTTCATCTGATAATTTATCATTTATATCATCAAAGGTGATAAAACCACCCTTTTTTATACTCTTAGTTACCAGATCTTTGATAATTTTTTTCTTATCTTCTGCATCATTAATAGTTGACATCATTACCTTTATAGTTTATAATTTTATTTCTTATTAACAAACAAACTTACAACGAGCAAGTCTATAATTTTACTTTTAACTTGTGGCTATTTGTTACTTCATATAGTTTAAGATACTGTTAATTTATGTACACTTGTCTTAATCGATTGTTCCATACTTTTCTTCCATTTTTACTGCTATGGATAATCCAACTGAAAATGTTGCAATTCCAACCACTATAGCAGTAAGCATTAAAACATGGGGTATAGGATTGCTATATGAATAAAAATTTGAAACCAATATAGGAGGCAAGGAACTTTTTATATATCCTAGAGATATGTAAAATAACAAAACAGATGCTTGGAAGACGCTTACCCCTATCATTTTCTTGATTAAATTTTTATCGTTTATAATAATATATAAACCTAGCACCATTAATACAATAATAATCGTATAATTATATAAAGTCATTGTTTTTTCCTACGAGCAAAATTTATATATATAATTAACATAGAGGAGCAGACAGTAAATGCTACACCTAATTCCACCAAAAAAATACCTAATTTTTGACCGGTTCTATTATTGGTTAACAAGATATCATAAGATAAAAAATTTTGGCCAAGTAAAGTTGTTGCAACGCCCGTTCCTCCATAAATTAAAATACCTAACACGTTAGTCAATCTAATCACAGAATAAGGTATTGCTTTTAGAGTTGTAGATACACCAAATAGCATTGAATATAATATTATCCCGGAGGCAATAATTATTCCTGCTTGAAAACCTCCACCCGGAGTGTAATCACCGTGAAATTGTATGTATAAACCAAATAAAATGATAAAAGGTATCATCAAAAATGTTACTGCATTTAATATCGGATCTTTAATCATTTTCTTTTTCTTCTTTTAATATCAACGTTATACAAAGCGCAGCAGTAAAAACTACTATAGTTTCTCCAAACGTGTCATAACCACGAAAGCTTGCCAAAATAGCTGTCACTATATTAGGAATACCGGTAGCTTTTTCGGTATTTTCCACATAATAAGGAGCAACATGCAAGTGGATCGGAGCATTGTGGCTGCCAAAATCTGGCAATTGAATCATAAAATATGACAAACATACAGCCAGAAATAACATAAAAAAAAGCGTTATAGGGTTATGAGATAGATTTACTTTATGATTCTTTATCAAGGAGAGTGCTGCAAACGTAAAAACTGTACTGAGCCCCGCACCAACAGAAGCTTCAGTAATTGCAACATCAGGTGCATTCATAATTAAGTATATAAGCGCAATCAGTGAACTAAATACACACATTAGAACAGCACTTACGACTAAATGTCGCGAGAAAACTATAAAAACCGTAACTGTTAGTAACAACAAAAGTAACACTACATTTAATATTTCTAACACCTTAGCCTTCTTTAACAGTTTTTTTCTTAACTTTATAATGAGTGCGCGCTAAAATATAGCTATTAGTTGAGTTAGCTACCCATATTATAAAAATTAATAATACTATTTTAACAGTATTGATTGAAAATCCATTCTGCAAAGCAAAACCAATTAACAATAACGTTGCACCGCTAGAATCTGTAATACCTGCTGCATGTAACCTAGTATAGAAATCAGGAAATCTGATCACCCCTATATTTGAAATAATTATCAAACAAATACCTAAAAATATGAAAATGGATCCTATCATAAATTATCAAAACAACATTAATCTCATTAGTGCTATAGTTGATATAAAGCTAACGCTAGCATACAACAATGCTATATCAATTAAAAAAAAATTATTCAGAATGATTGATATTGCTGTTATAAGTACAACTACTTGCGTTGAGAAATTATTGAACGCTAAAACCTTATTGTACACATCATTTGACTTAGACACTATGCAACACAACATTACACTCATACAGAACAACAGTGTATAGATAGCAATGCAAATCATTTAAAGACTATGTAACTTCAGTAGATTTCTAAACGGATACTTCTTCATCGCCATCTTGATCATTTATTTCATCATCTATTTCACCATCCACTTCATAATCTTGGCTTTCTTGACTTGCATCAAGATCTGTGTTATCAGAAAAATTTAATAAATTCGCTAGCTTACTTGTATTACTGCTGTAAACATTATTCATATTTCCTTTCATGTATTCCTTGCATCTACCTACCAAAAGGCTAAACAGCTCATGAGTATCCACCTGTTTTCCTGCTATTTCATGTAAGGAAACTATGGTATTTTTATGACCTTTAAACTTAGCTGCTTGAATTGGATTACTTGCCCCTGTATTTAAATCATGTGTTCTTTGACTTGCCAACAGAACCAATTTGAAACGGTTACTTACCCGTTCTATACACTTTTCTACAATAGACTCAGCCATAAGATACTACCTTAATAAGTTTTATACTATATCACAAAAAACAAGTTGTCAACTTTGTATCTATTGCGATTCAACTTCATGTTTTACTTTTTCTGCCTCAGATTTTATTTCTTGGCTTTCTGTCATCGTGATTGTTATCTCATGATCAAGTTTTTTTAGAAATCCTAACAATCGCTCTAAAGAAAAACCATCTATTTTACCATTTTTAATTTGCGATACCTTTGGCTGATCAATACCAAGTTTCTCAGCTGCAAAAGCCTGAGTCCAAGCATTTTTTTCTACAATTTTATTTATTATATAAAGCAACTTTGTTTTTATTCCTGCACTGTCTAAGTTATTTAACGATATTATTTCCATAATTCTTACACTCACATATCAATTAACTTTATTAAATATTATAACATAATATTTAATATACCAAGATATTAATATCATGTAACTTGTCAATAATTATATGATATCAATATTTAAAACTTTAAGTTGATTATATATTAATATTTTTATCAAATTTCTAGTAATTTTAAATTACCATTTTACCATCAGTCTATCTGAAAAAACCATTTATAGAAAGAACAAGCTAAGATTACAAAGCTTGAAATACAAAAATAATTACTTTATAAATTTATCTTACATAAGAAGTTTATATCTCTATATCTTAACATAGATATTTATTTAAATTTTTAAAATTTCTATTTTAACAAGAATTCTATATATTATATTTATAATATAACTTAAATATTTGTTGCTTTTTAGCTGGAACATTATTTAGTTAGTAAGTAAAATTGTGTTGAATATGACAAAAATAAAAAAAGATATTGCTGTTATTATGGGAAGTGAGTCAGATTACACCACTATGGTCCATACCGTTGATATGTTAAAAGCATTAGAAGCTTCACATGACATATTCATAATATCTGCACATAGAACGCCAGAAAGGCTCTTCAATTTTGCTAAATCTGCACAAGAAGAAGGTTTTAAGGTTATTATAGCTGGTGCAGGAGGTGCAGCTCATTTACCTGGTATGGTTGCGTCACTAACTTGTTTACCAGTTATCGGTGTTCCTGTGCATAGTAAACAATTAAATGGGCTGGACAGCCTACTCTCTATAGTTCAAATGCCAAAGGGTGTTCCAGTTGCAACCATGTCTATAGGAGAAAATGGAGCATATAATGCTGCCATTACTGCCGTATCTATATTGTCAATTTCCAACAGTGAAATTGCAGGTAGGTTAAAAAAGTGGAGAGAGAAGCAGACCAAAGAAGTAAAAGAAAAACCAGTTTCATAATAAATCTATGGCAATAATTCTTTTAGACACAAAAACCATAAACCGTATAGCAGCGGGGGAGGTGATAGAAAGGCCAGCAAGTGTAGTAAAGGAATTAGTGGAAAATGCAATAGATGCTGGAAGTTTAGAAATAGAGATCAAAATAGAAAGTGGTGGGCGTAACCTTATTATTGTGACAGATGATGGTAACGGAGTAGAAAAAAACGATTTAGAACTTGCGTTTATGCGCCATGCTACTTCAAAATTGAGCGACAATGAGTTGATAGAAATCAAGCATCTTGGCTTTAGAGGAGAAGCTCTGCCTTCAATAGCAGCAGTAAGTAGGATAAAATTATCGTCTAAGGCAAGAGAAGCAAATGAAGCATGGTCTATAAGTTATGAGGGTGGAGAAAAAATAGGGGAGCAAACTCCTTACTCTTTATCACAAGGGACACATATTGAAGTACGAGATTTATTTTTTGCCACTCCAAATAGACTAAAATTTCTAAAAACCGAAAGAGCAGAAACTCAAAGCATTGTTGATATTGTAAACAACCTAGCAATGATTAACTATCATATAGGGTTTACTCTCACTTCAGGTAATAAAAAGCTCTTAAAATACGCTAAGCAGACTTCGTTATTTCATAGATTGTGTGAAGTAGAAGAAGAATTTCAGGGCAATTCTTTGGAGATCAATGAAGAAGAAGACGACATTAAACTTACGGGACACATCTGTAAGCCGACCGTCAATCGTGGTAAGTCCACTCAGATCTATACGTTTGTTAATGGAAGGCCAATTAAAGATAATTTACTTATTGGCGCAGTTAGGTATGCATATCATGATTTTATTCCAAGCGATAGGTATCCTTTTGCAGCGTTACATTTAGAGATACCTTATGATCAAGTAGATGTAAATGTGCATCCAAATAAGTCAGAAGTAAGGTTTCAGAATAAGAAGCTCATATATGAGATAATGACAAGAGGATTAATTAAAGCATTGTCAAGAAGGATAGGCACCTTTCCAGCGCATGACCAGAAAATGGATTCAACATTGCCAGATCCTTTTGATAAACCTAATGTTCAAAATGAAAGAAGGCCAAGTCCTTTTGAAAATCAACTAATAAAAGAATTTGCTTCTCCAAATGAAAAAGCAAAAGGCTTATCAGAACAGTCAAAATCGTTTGATTATACCGGCATACAGAAATTTCCATCACAAGCGGAGACTATGGTTCTGGAAAAAAAGGTGTTAGAGCAAGTTGATTTGATAGAGAGCCACCCGCTCGGGTTTGCACGCTGTCAGGTCTATAATACTTATATTATTGCAGAGGTAAGGGACAAATTGATTATAGTCGATCAGCATGCAGCCCATGAAAGACTAGTATATGAATGCTTAAAACAAAAATCAAGTATAAAAAGACAAAAACTACTTCTTCCTGAAACGGTTGAAATCAAAAATCAAGCCGGAATGGAGATGATTGAAATCTATAAAGATAAGTTATTTGAAATGGGTTTTGATATTGAAATCAAATCAGAGAATAAAGTGATAGTAAAAGAAATCCCTGCAATTTTGGGAGCAATAGATGTGAAAGAGATGCTAATTAATATAGTCGATAGATTAACGGAAATAGAAGATACATTGCCAGTAGAAGATAAAGTGAACAAAATATTGGCCACTATCGCTTGTCATGGATCAATTAGAGCAGGCAGGAAAATGAGATTAGAAGAAATGAATGTGCTGCTTAGACAAATGGAAAAAACCCCATATTCCGGGCAATGCAACCACGGAAGACCAACTTATATAGAAATGAAATTGAGTGATATTGAAAAACTGTTTGAGCGGAAATAAGAGGTGGTCATAAATATGTAACCTCATCATCCAAGTAGCTCATAGAAACGGATTAAACGAAAAAACTTGCTTGACAAACTCCGCCAGCGCCCTTATTATGGCATTAAGGGTATTTATGACTCAAAACTTGTTTTTGACCTGCAGGCTCAATGACAAAATTCAGTAAAAAACTTAGGGTATTTTTTGGCGGATTACATAAAATTATAGCGGCTGCATGTCTTTTAAATTTTTTCTACATTCAGCCAAACCGCGCTTAAACTAAGCGTCAGCACATTATTACAGCGCCACTTACAGTAATATAGAGTCAAAACTCGCTACTCGGGGCTTCTTTTGCCTTTTTTTCGTTTGGTAAATTTCTTAAATATTTATGGCTAAAGTAACTTAAGTTCACCGACAATCGTCATCCCGCTACGTGTTAGCGGCTAAGAGATACCGCAGTGGTATGACGTAGAAGCTATACTTTTATACTCACCAACTCAGTATCCAATCTGGATCCAAGTAGTTAGGGCGCTGGGATGATACCCTTTCCGGTGGAACAATATTTGTACAGTTATGGAATTGTGCAACAGGCACAATTTAATATAAAAAGCTTTGCTTTTTGAAATTTTGGGTTATACTTAACTTAAGATATTTCAGTAGGAAATTTATTGTGAATAGAAAGGAAGCTTTAGAAGTATTGGACTTAAATGCAAATCCCAGTGAACGAGAAATTACAATAGCATATAGAAAATTAGCCCTTAAATATCATCCTGATAAACATTCAGGTAAGAGTAAGGATGTGCAAAAACAAAATGAGGAAAAATTTAAAGAATTAGGTGCTGCATATGAGTGCCTTACTGTACGAAGTTCAAAAATAATCGCAGAGATGACAGATGAAGAATTTGAAGATGTGATGGGGATGTCAGATGAGAGATTTGATATGTTCATGAAGAAGACAATGCAGTGTTGTATGAAGAACTTAGATGAGATTAACTCTGCTGACGATTTGAGTTCTTCTTTAAGTGCTGCTACCTTAGGCAGAGATGTAGAATACCTAAAGAAGCTTTTTTCTAAGTTCAAGAGTAGCAAGAATGGACAATTTGGTGATTATATAAACAAATCTTATGCAGGGGTAAGTCCATTAACTTGTGCTATATTGTCTCAAAATATTGAAATTGTAGAGCTTTTCTTAAAAAATGGTGCAGATCCTAATACAAACATTTATGGATTTTTAAACATCCATAAAAGTGAAGCTTATAGGAATAAAGTTGAGAAGTTGTTAGTCGAGTATGGGAGAATTGATAAATCCAGTGTATTTTGTCAGTTAGCTCTTGCAGTTCTAACAAGTTATGTTGCTTTTGCGATTTACTCTTCATGTGATGCCTCTTTCGTATGTTATGCGGGAGTGGCAGCATTTGCTCTTGCTGGAGTTCTTCTTGTTGCAAAAGCTATACATGATGTGTTTTATGTACAAACAAAATGGCCTTCTCCTAATTTTGATGAAGTTAATGCTGAACAAGTAATAAATAGCCAAGAACAAGGTGCTGCTGGTAGCTCTCGGAACGTCTGGGTTTAACTTATAAAGGTCAAAAAAGGTTCTTTTTTAAAAAACTTAAGTTATACTTATAATATTTGATACCTTTTATAGTGATTATGTCGAGTTTAAGCTGCCTTCATGGTGATAATGCAGAATTTGTAGAAGAGATGTATAGCCGTTATCTGCAGGGCGATAAATCAATCGGGGAAGATTGGAACAGAATTTTTTCAAGTAATTTAGAAGTTAAGAAAACGGAGACCTGCAGTCCGCAGCATGTAACCAAGACGGATGATTCGGCTTCTGATTTGGCAAATTTCTTTAGGTCCTACGGTCATTTTTTTGCAGACCTTAACCCGCTATCACCAAATGAAAATCAAGAAATAGATTATCAAAAATATTCAAATTTATCCCCAGCACGTGACGCTGAAATCTATAGAGATATTTACTGCAAGAATATCGGCTTTGAATTTATGCATATCTCCTCTTATGAAGAGAGAATGTGGCTGCAAGAAAAAATTGAAAATCAAACCTATACGCTGAGTTCACAAGATAAAAAGGAAATACTGAGGCACTTAATTGAATCTGAAATGTTCGAACAATTTCTCCATATGAAATTTCCTGGATATAAACGCTTCTCTATTGAGGGTGGAGAATCAGCTATTGTTGCAATTGAAAAAATTATTAGTGATTCCGCTGGTTATGGTATTGAAGAAGTAGTTCTTGGTATGGCTCATCGCGGACGACTCAATGTTCTAACCAAAGTTATGGGAAAAGAATATGCAGCAATGCTGTCTGAATTTCAAGGCAATCTTGCATACCCAAGTGGTCTTGAGGTGTCCGGTGATGTTAAATATCACCTTGGTTATTCTTCTGATCGAGCACTTGCCAGTGGCAAAAAAATACATTTAAGTTTATGCCCTAATCCATCTCACCTTGAAGCGGTAAATCCGGTTTTGGCTGGAAGAATAAGAGCAAAACAGAATATAAGATCTGTGCTTGGAATATCAATTCATGGTGATGCGGCTTTCATCAGTCAAGGAGTGGTTGCTGAAACTTTAACCTTAAGCAATATTGAAGGCTATAAAGTGGATGGCATTGTGCACATTGTCATTAATAACCAAGTTGGTTTTACTGCTAATCCGTGTTGTGCGCGATCCTCTTTTTATTGCACTGACATAGCAAAATCAATAGAAGCTCCAGTGTTTCACGTTAATGGAGATAACCCTGAAGCTGTGAGTTTTGTTGCGAATTTGGCGATGGAATATAGGCAGAAATTTAAAAAGGACGTAGTGATTGACATAATATGTTACCGCAAATATGGCCATAATGAGGGTGATGAACCGAATTTCACTCAGCCACTTATGTATAAGGCGATATCAAAGCATAAAACTCCTGGAACATTGTATGAAGAAAAATTGACTGCAGAGAAAGTATTAGATGGCGATGAAGTAAATAAATTGCGCAGTGAATTCAGGGCAAAATTAGATAAAAGTCTTGCTGAATCAGCGGCTTACACTCCAAAAAAAGCTGACTGGTTCGGTGGAGTGTGGTCAAAATTAAGAAGAGCAAAGTTGAACGATTTGAGCGAATACTACACGGATTCTGGTGTTCCGCCAGATGAGCTGAAAAAATTAGGTGTGCATATAAATAGCAATATCCCAAGTAACTTTAACATTAACAATAAGGTTAGAAAAATACTCGATGGCAGAATAGACAGTATAAATTCCGGTAGTAATATAGACTGGGCAACTGCCGAAAGTCTTGCGTTTGCATCACTGCTTACAGAAGGAATAGGAGTGCGTTTATCAGGACAAGACTCTGGTCGTGGAACTTTCTCGCACCGTCATTCAAGGCTTGTTGATCAGGTAACAGAAGAAGCATTTATTCCGCTAAACAATATAAATGAAAAGCAAGCTCACTTTGAGGTCATAGATAGCGCACTATCTGAGTATGCTGTAATGGGCTTTGAATATGGATATAGCCTTGATTCCCCGTATTCACTGGTGCTCTGGGAAGGACAATTTGGTGATTTTGCAAATGGTGCACAAATTATGATCGACCAGTTTATCGCATCTGCAGAAACAAAGTGGTTGCGATCAAGCGGTCTAGTTTTATTGCTGCCTCATGGTTATGAAGGACAGGGACCTGAGCATAGCTCCGCACGTATAGAGAGATTTTTGCAACTCTGCGCAGAGGATAATATGCAGGTAGTTAATTGTTCCACTCCGGCGAATTACTTCCATGTCTTACGCAGACAAATGCATAGAGACTTTCGTAAGCCTTTGGTAGTGTTTACACCTAAATCGCTACTGCGTCATAAAAGAGCAGTTTCTAACCTATCCGATTTTGAAGGAAAATTCCTCACGGTGATTCCAGAATGTAGAAAAGGTTTAGTTTCAAGTGATAAAGTACGAAAAGTTGTAATATGCAGCGGTAAAGTTTATTACGATATAATTGAAATGCTTGAAACACAAAAAATAAACGATATAGCAGTAATACGTTTGGAGCAATTCTATCCTTTTCCTGCAGATAAACTAAGTAATGAACTTGAAAAGTACAAAAACGCTGAAATTATATGGTGTCAAGAAGAACCAAAAAATATGGGAGGATGGTTTTTTGTCAACCCATTGATAGAAGAAGTGTTGTCCAATCTCGATATCCAAGCAAAAAGACCTAAGTGCATTGCAAGACTTGCTGCTGCATCTCCTGCATGTGGTTATGTTAGTGTCCATGCTCAGCAACAAGAGGAGATTTTAAGACAGATCGCTTAGTATTTACAGTTATTGAAGCAGAAGTGGTGCTATAAAAGTAGCTGACACTTGAATCCGGTTGCATCACGCGCTGCAGCCAGGCGCAATAGAAAACGCATTACACCAATAAAGCCCTTTTGGTACTCAAGCAAATATAAAAGATTTTTATTCTATTAAAAAAAATATAATTTTTATTAAAATTTTCATTTATTTTTATTTAAAAAGTAAATATTATTAATATTTACTTTAATTAATATAGGATATATATGAATACAAAAATATTTGAGATGTTAATAAGGAGAACTGGTCTACGCAGAGATAGCAAAGCTGAGATCATACAGTTAAATAGAAATGAAAAAGCTTTTGTAGATGAGGATAAAGAATCTATCGAATTAGCTGAGGCCATTTTTGAAGAGAATAATATGTTTCATTTCCGCAAACCAGGTCCTGCTATGGATTACATTTTGCACAAATTAATAAATGATAGGAAGCTTTTCGAGGAAATGAAAGATAGAGGTACAAGTATAATACGTCTTTTTTCTTTGTTATCAATGTATCATGGTCGTCTCAATTGCTGTGTTATAAGAAAAGGAGGGTGTATTACTGAGTGTGGCATACTTGATTACGCTGGCACCTATCCAGAACTAGTGCCTTTAGAGGACTTTATACTTATTGAGCCTTGCTCGTACCTCGAGTACACTGTGCTTGATAATGATAACATCAGAAATAGGTTAGCTAGAGACTTGACTGAAGACAAAACAAAATTAGATATTTTCGTAAATGGAATTTTAGCAATAAAGAGCTCGGATTTAGTATTATCTTGTATTAACAAGATAGAGGTTCTTAATGAGGAAGATAGATATTTTGTTAATCGCTTACAGAAAAACAACATGCTAGACTACATCTTAAACAAAGATGATACAACACTTGCAAAATCAACTCTAAAGGAATTGTTGAAGCTTTCTATTTTGCAGGAAGGAGAAAGCACTAAGCTAGAATCTCCCCAAGCTTCAAGTGTAAATGTTAGCAAAGCTCAGCAACATTGTAGTATATAGCTGGTGATAAAGTTTAAAATAATTGCATATACTAAGGCTCATTTAAATATAGAGCCTCAGTGGTGCTTAATTTTTCAATTTATGGTAGCCCTACTATGATGTAGATCTATGCTTGCTTACAGCTAAAATTTCACCTCTATTAGTGGAATGTTATTCCAGCTATTGCTTCCATAGTCATCAATCGAAGCGTTTAAGTAATCTGTATCAAAGCGTACGGGCACATCAAATTCGAAGCTCGCAGTGATTATCGCATCTTTTACTGGTGGCTTCATAAATGTTATTTCTCCCGTTGAATAATTTACTGAATATTCACTCTCTTCTTTACCATTTAAATAAATCTTTACTGTCCCATGTACTGGCTTTTTGATCATACGTATATGCTTATCTTCCCCACTTACATAAGTTTTGATTAGCTGAAAAGTCGTTTTTTTGTTATCTCCTATACCAATCTCTTGGTTGATGGCTATAAAATCCGACCAATCCTTAAAACGAAACCCTATTGCTTTACCTTTTCGTGCATGAAAAAATGTTATTAGTTCTAGTAGCTGCTCGTTTGATCTGACCCCGTAAGCTATGTTGTATCTAGTGCGTGCATGAGACCAATTGATGTTGCGCTGTTCACAACCATTGTGAGTTGTTACAACGTCAGTGGAAAATTCCGGTCCTCCAGTGGAACCATAAGATATATTTTCTGGAAATCTAATTTCTGTGAATGACATATGTCCTCCCGTGAAAGTAAAATAGTTTGGTTGAAGAAAATGTTGTAATTTGAAAGCGTTTCACATAGTAAATGACGCTATGGAAAGTGGATGAGACTACTGAGTTAAACTGCTGTCACACCCACAGTGACTATACTCAGGTTCATTTGAGTTGTCAAGCAAAAAAATAAAATTTTATGGCAAACTGTAACTAGCCTTGCTTGTGACTTAATTCATCTACTTTTTTGCGTAATACATTCAAATCAGTTGCTCCTACAAACAGGCTATCTCCAATTATTAAAAAAGGTGTACCACCTACTCCCAAATCTCTTACTAGAAGCCTACTGTTGTTTATCATTTGCTCAATTTTGTCCGCGTTATCTTTTATGGAATCATTAAAATCGTCCTCATCAATCCCTATGTTTTTCACTATATCCAATATGCTTTCGTCTGAAAATTCTCCTTTGTGACTTAAAGCAGCATGGTGAAAATCGAAATATTTTTCTTTATCGAGAAAATAGACAGCTAAAGCACTTTTTGCTGCCTTTAAAGAAGCGTTACCAAGTATTGGAGCATCCCTAAAGATATACTTAATTTTGCCGTCGTTAATTAACTGCTTTATATCATTCTTTATAGCTTTGCAATGTCCACAAGAATAGTCAAGGAAGCCTACAGCTATAACACTACTATTTTCATTTCCGGAGTAAGGATAAGTAAGGTCAAATATTTGATCCTTGTATTGTGAAATTTTACTTTTGGTTACATTATCTCGAGCAGCGTAACTACTTTTAATCGACTCCTCTTTGAGAGTTTTTACGATCTTATCAAAATTTCTGCTTATATAATTATCTAATTTCTCACCTATATAATCATCGCTTAGCATTTGGCTGCGATTTGAAAGCCAATTGTTTATTATCGGCAAGCTTGCTATTGCTATTATTAAAATTAATAAAAACGATATTCTAGACATACAATTTATTTAAAAACCTACAACATAAAACTTTTAGTACACATTTATCTATATATTAAAAGAAGCATCTAATGTTAATATATAAAAACATTTGTATCAAGTGTATTTTATAACCAGTTTTGCCTCAAATGCAAACTTTACACAATAAAACTCAAGCACATTACCACAAAGTTCATCAGAAGACTTGGTAGCAGAGGCGCGCGGAGCGTAGATTTAAGTTGTTTCCGCTGTGTATAATTTTCCGCGGAATAAACATATGAGTGAACCAATAATTGGCAGAGAAAAAGAAATAGCTATTCTACAAGACAAACTTCTTTCTCAATCAGCCGAATTTATTGCTGTTTATGGTCGGCGTCGTGTAAATGTTGTATTATCTGCATTTTATCAGCATAATATAGAAGTAATGTAATGCAGATATTATGCCGATGCCGAATTATACGATTACTTCTAAAATTGCTAGTTGTCTTATAAGGATTGAAGCAGCAAAAGAAAAAGTGTTACATTTGCCGCTCACTGTATCAATGCTTTTGTCTCTTCGTGAAACTGCACGGCTTTATACCACACACTATTCTACTATGATTGAAGGAAATCGACTTGAACCTAAACAGATTGAAGAGGTTTTAAGTGGTAAAAGCCACTTTCCAAAATATAGGAGAGATGAAAATGAGGTTAAAGGATATTATGCAGCTTTAACTCAAGTTGAACAATGGGCAGCAAGGAGAATACCCATTACTGAGAAAGCTGTTCAAACACTACATGCTCTAGTAATAGCAAGTGGAAAATCTAAAATAAAATCAACACCTTATCGTGATGGTCAAAATGTTATCCGCGATAGTCTTACACGTGCAATAATTTATATGCCACCTGAAGCAAAGGATGTACCAAAGCTCATGAGCAGTATGATTGATTGGATTCGTAACAGTGAGCAAGTGCCTTGCCCAATTATTGCAGGTATTGCGCATTATCAATTTGTAACAATTCACCCTTACTATGACGGTAATGGTCGTACTGCAAGATTGTTGACTACATTAATTTTACACCTTGGTGGGTATGACCTAAAAGGACTTTATTCATTGGAAGAATATTATGCTAAGAATCTAGGAGCGTATTATGAAGCAATCAGTATAGGTCCATCGCACAACTATTACATGGGACGAGCTGAAGCAGATATCACTAAGTGGGTGGAGTATTTCGTAGAAGGTATGGCAAATTCATTTGAGAACGTTTTACAACGTATAAATGAAGAAGAATACCACACTGATCAGACTGATCTTATACGTAAGCTTGATCCTAAACAACGCAAAGCTCTTGAGCTCTTCCAGGAGTTTTCCGCTATTACAGCTAGTCAGGTTGGCGAACTATTTAATTTTAAGCCTCGTACCAGTGCGCAACTTTGTAAAAAGTGGGTGGAAATGGGGTTTATCAAGATTGTAGATTTTTCCAATAGAGGAAGGAAATACAAACTTAGTAAGCAATATGAAGATTTGATCTCAAATTAACTGAAAGCTCGCTAGACAGTGCATAGGTCAAATTTCAATAAAGTGCTTGAAAACTAGATATAAACTTAAAATTTTAAAAACTGGAATATGTACAACAACTTACGCGACTTCATCAAAGCCTTAGAAGAAAAAAAAGATCTGATTAGGATTAAGGAGGAAGTTTCAACAGTTCTTGAAATGACAGAAATTCATCGCAGAGTTTTGTCAAGCAAAGGGCCAGCGATCATTTTTGAAAATGTTATCACAGAAAATGGCAAAAATTCGATTCCAGTTTTGGTGAATTTATTTGGTACTATTAAGAGGATTGCATTGGGGTTGAACATAAATCCTGATGAACTAAGAGATCTTGGTAAACTTTTAGCATTTTTGCAATCACCTGAGCCGCCAAAAAACTTTAAGGATGCTATAAAAATGTTTCCTTTGTTGAAAGTCGTGTTATCGATGCGAAGTAAAGTCGTGAGCAAGGCTCCATGTCAAGAGGTAGTGCTAACCGGAGATGAAGTGGACCTAAGTCTACTGCCCATTCAAACATGCTGGCCAAATGAACCTGCACCACTTATCACCTGGCCGATTGTGGTAACAAAAGGACCCACGAAAGAAAAGCAAGATAATTTTAATCTTGGAATATATCGTATGCAGGTTATAGATAAAAAAACAACACTAATGCGTTGGCTTGCACAAAGAGGTGGCGCAACTCACCATAAGCGTTGGAAGGAAGAAGGCAGAGATATGAAATTTCCTGCTGCTGCTGTGATCGGTAGTGATCCTGCAACGATTATTGCTGCGGTAACTCCAGTGCCAGAAACATTGTCAGAATACCAATTTGCTGGACTACTGCGAAAGAAGCCGCTTGAGCTTGTAAATTGTAAGACTATTCCACTTCAAGTGCCAGCTCACGCAGAAATCGTTCTGGAAGGCTATGTGAGTTTGGATAGCTATCAAGACGAAGGGCCATACGGAGACCACACTGGCTACTATAATTCTGTTGAGCAATTTCCTGAATTTAATATTACTGCAATTACTATGCGCAAAAATCCAATTTATCTCAGCACTTTCACTGGCAAGCCACCTGATGAACCATCGATTCTTGGTGAAGCACTCAACGAAATTTTTGTGCCCATTCTTATCAATCAATTTCCAGAGATAGTGGACTTTTATCTGCCACCGGAAGGTTGCTCATATAGAATAGCGGTAGTGTCGATAAAAAAATCCTATCCAGGGCAGGCAAAAAGAATTGTTATGGGCATACTTTCCTTTCTAAAGCAATTTTTATACACGAAGTTTATTATCGTTGTTGATGATGATATAAATGTACGTGATTGGAAGGAAGTGATGTGGGCAATGTCAACAAGGATGGACCCTGTGCGTGATACAATCATGATAGAAAATGCACCTATTGATTATTTAGACTTTGCTTCCCCTGAAAGTGGACTTGGAGGTAAGATGGGATTTGATGCGACAAATAAAATCCCGCCTGAAACCAAACGAGAGTGGGGAAAGAAAATTGAGATGAGTGAGGAAATAGTAAGGAAAGTCGCGGAGAAGTGGGAGGAATATATGGACTAGACTTCTTGCATAAAAGCAGAAAAAAGTTTGGCGTTTTTTATAATGCCGCATTAACTGATAATTGTGATTTAAGTTCGTCACAGTGCCCTTTTTTTGTCATCCTATAGCTATACCGCCGCGGTATCTCTTAGCCGCTAACAAGTAGTGGGATGACGAGCTTATCGTCATCCTGCCGCGAACCGTCATACCGCGATTCATTCGCGGTATCTCTAGATCCCGCTAACAAGCAGCGGGATGACGAATTACTT
>NZ_CACTIU010000008.1:0-24697 GCF_902713635.1 Wolbachia endosymbiont of Cardiocondyla obscurior
AGTAATCCTTACCTTTTAATCTGCAGATTGGCGAAAGCAAATACAATAGCTTCAGTTTCATGATAAGGGGGCTGGCGAGGTTTGTCAAGGAAGTTTTTTCGTTTCTGCGGGCTACCTGGTTTTCCTACTGAAATTTTGAAAAATGTAATCTACTCCTATATTCAAATATATCAAGCAGTAATTCAAAATCAGCCATTGCGCCTTTTGCGTTATTATACGCGAGATTGAGCAGCTCTTTGTCCTGATATAAATCAGCAAATTTAAATTCCATACATCCTGATTGTTTTGTGCCTAAAATATCTCCACTGCCTCTTAGCATCATATCCCTTTCAGCAATGTAAAATCCATCTTGTGACTCACACATGATCTTTAACTTTGAAGATGAGCTTTTACTTAAATTATCGTATAATAATACACAAAAAGATGGCTTGTTTCCTCGTCCTACTCTGCCTCTTAACTGATGCAATTGTGATAACCCAAATTGCTCTGCATTTTCTATAATCATGATGGTTGCATCTGGCACATCTATACCAACTTCTATCACAGTGGTTGCAACAAGCAGAGAAAATTCATTCCTTTTGAAGGAAAACATAACTTGATCTTTCTGCTCCTGAGTCAATTTTCCGTGTATTATCCCGACTTTATCAAGAAATGTTTTTTGTAATTCCTGAAAACGCATCTCTGCTGCAGCAATATTGGTCTCTTCGTTTTCTTCTATATATGGACAAATCCAATATGCTTTTTCGCCCCTGTTTATAGCACCTTTTAGCTTTTCAATAACATCTGGCACCCTACTAATGTTCATAGTTACAGTTTTTATTGGCAATCTGGATTTTGGTTTTTCTTTCAAAATTGAACATTCAACGTCACCATACATAGCTTGCTGCAAGGTTCTTGGAATGGGAGTTGCAGTAACGAAAAGTATATCGGCATTTTCTCCTTTTCCTACCAAGCGATTTCTCTGCATCACTCCAAATCGCTGTTGCTCGTCTATGACTGCAAGCCCTAAATTTTTAAATGTAACGTTAGCTTGAAATAGTGCATGAGTGCCAATCACTATATTTAAAACACCACTTACAAGTTCGTTCATGATAATCTTTCTTTCCTTGCGCGAAGTTTTACCAGTAAGCAGCGCAACTTTTATATCGGTACAGGATAAAACTTCCTCAATCCAATTATAATGTTGCTCCGCCAAGATAGTAGTCGGTGCCATTAGAGCTGCCTGCATGTTGTTTTCTACCACATTTATCATCGCAAAAAGTGCAACTACGGTTTTGCCACTACCAACATCACCTTGCAGCAAGCTTATCATGCGATACTTGGATTTTTGTCTCTCTGAGATCTCATCTATTGCACGAGTTTGATCATTTGTTAATTGAAACGACAATTCATTTAAAACTTGCTCTTTATATTTACTCAATATTATAAATTCTCTTCCCCTTTCTTTCACATGATTTTTTCTTGCAAGTTTCAGCGCTAGCTGATACGCAAACAATTCATCATAAGCAAGCCTTTTTCTACAAACCTCAGCTTCCACCAATGAGCTTGGTCTGTGCAACTTTATGATGCTTTCCCTCCAACTTAACCATTTTTTTTGCTTGATTAATGTATCATCTATCCACTCTGGTAAATCAGGCAATTCCTTTAGATTAGAGCTTATTATGTTCCCAATGCGCTTATTGGTAATGCCACGGCATAATTGGTAAACTGGCTCTATGCAAGCTATTTTTTTAAATTGGTTGATGTCAAGCGACACGTAATCTGGATGAGTAATTTGCCAATGTTCAGCAAATTTTTCGAGTTTGCCACTGATGATCACATTCGCTCCAATTGGAAATAGTTTATATAAATACTTAACTGAGTAATTAAAAAAGACTATGAATATATACTGACTCTCACTTTCAACGACTATTTTATATGGTCTACCTCTAAAAGTGGGCGACTGATGTTCATAAACTTTTGCAATGAAAGTTGTAAATTCTCCAACTCGAGCATCAGATAGTAACTTGCTTCTATCCACATAACTAAGTGGCTTATAAAACAGCAGATCCACCACCTTGTCCCCACCACAAAGTTTAGGTAATATTGCGGAATGAAATTTAGGTATATTCTCCAGCCTGCTATTTAGAAAAATCTGATTGCTCATTGAGATTCATACATGTGTAAAACTGTTATAGAGCCTTTTTAAAATCTTGTCACCTTATGGTCAGGTATGCACTATAGCTAGCACAGCTCTCTAACGTTATACCGCGATTCATTCGCGGTATCTCAGCCGCTAACACGTAACGGAATGACGAATTTGTTGTTTTTAAAATCGTCGGTAAGCCTAAGTTACCCCTAACTATATTTGCTATCATAGGGCTTATAGTAGGTATTTTATTAACTTATTAATCATTTTTATGTATTATTATACCATTAGCAGTCTATATCAAGGTATTAATGATGAACAGCTCTACACCAAAAGAAAAGGAAAATCCAATAGTTACACTAAGAGCTCAAGCAGAAAAGTTTGGTTTTAGCAGGTTGAGGGCTGGTAAAGATAATGCTGAAGCGAATTCTGGTGCAACTATGTACGTAGATCTTCCAAGAATGAAACTTATTATTCAGAACAAAGTTATAACAAAAGAGCTTGTTGATGAATTATATAATAAACATACCAACCTCATTTCAAATGACAAAAATAAGTACCGCCAATTTGTAAAACAAGTTTTTACAGAGCTATTTGAATATGCTGAAGCAGAAGTTCCAAATGATTCTATTCTAGAAGAACTAATCACTAATTGTAACCAGGCTGCTTATGTGGGTGCATTGTATGGTAAAGGAGGACCTATCCTTCATTTAGCTGAAACATATGGGTTATTGTTTCAGTCTAATCATGTAACACATATTAATTGTAGTGATCCAAGTCATGCGGCAATCAGAATTGAAGAAAAAATTGCAGTTCGCACTTTTGCAGAACTGGAAGAAGAATTATGTAAATTGGATAGCTCGCTAGAATTCACACTTAAGTCTCAAGGTGATAAAAATGTAACATATGAAGATGGTAAATTGTCACTTACTGTTCCTAAGAGACTGAAGGACTATAATATAGGTGATAAAAACTTGTTTGACGTTATAAAAGAGTGTTTTCAGAAATTTTGCGAGAGGCTTGGATTTTTTAAAATAAAAATAGAGCATGGTTTAGGCGATCCACTAGAAGTAAGCGACCATCTGGAAAATATGGAACCCCCTATTCGTAGTAATGAGCACGGCCTGAATTAAAATATCTTGAGCTTGTTTGCACAATCAATCACTTCAGCATTTAGAAATTGTTTTTTAAACCAGGTATACTGACGTTTCGCGTAGTGTCTTGTGTTTGTTTGAGCAATTTGTATCGCTTCGTCTAAAGTAATCTCACCTTTCAAGTACTTTATAATTTCTGGCACTCCGTGTGCTTTCATAGCTGGCAAATGTGGGGCTAGGTTCATGCTAAGTAGCTTTTTTACTTCATCAATTGCTCCATTTTCAATCATTGTAATGAAACGAGAATTTATTTTTCGGTATACATCTTCACGTTTAGGCAGAATTGTATATATCTTAAAATTATTGAATAAAGGAGGCTGTCTATTCTCTTGCCATACAAAAATTGACTTGCCAGTTTCAGTGATAACTTCAAGTGCCCTTGAAAGGCGGTGCGAGTCATTCATGAACACTTTACCTTGAATCCTTGGATCTTTGCTTAGCGCTAATTTGTAAAACTCCTCTTTACTTAAATTTTTCCTTAATTCGCTTACATTTTTCCTCACTTCCTGACTTATTTGTGGCATTGATGATAAGCCTTTGATTAAACTGCTGATGTAAAGCCCGCTTCCTCCAGTGATGATAGGTATTTGAGCATTTTCTAATGCGTGATTAACTTCTTTTTCTAAATCTTCTAACCATAGACCCACGGAATAATTTTCTTTTGCTGAAACATAACCATATAGTTTATAAAATTCTTCTTGCTTTGGCGGTTGAGCAGTAATTATGGGAATTTCTTCATATACCTGCTTTGAATCACAATTTATTATACTAATATTTCCATATTTTTCTATCAGGTTATCGCATAATTCTGATTTACCTGAGGCCGTAATTCCTGTAATAATTACTATATTATTTTTCATTTATATTAATTTAATTAACATATGATAAAGTGTAGTAAAAGTTTGGATTCTACAATCTAAAGTTTGGAGATTTTTATGGCAGAAAACAACGACAATAATTCATTTACTAAGCGTTTCACAAACAGGACTCCTGGCGGTACAGGGGAAGGTTTTTCCAGTAAGTATTCGTCTCAAAACACCAAAGAACGGGCATTAGGGGAAAAAGGAAAAATTTCTGAATTAGCAGGCAAAAAAACCGAATCCAAGGAAGCTTTTTCTGAAAGTGGCGGCATAAAAAGTAAAAGCAGAACTGTCAATGAAAGATCTTTTGCTGATGCAACAAAAAGAAGTAGGTCAGATCTTATATACTTAGTCCGTGGTAAAGATCGTGGAAAATCAGCGTGGCATTATGTATTAGTTGATAAAGAGAAAAGAGAAATGTTTCTAGCAAAAAGCAGAACTGGCTCTATAGATGTTGCAGACTATGGAGAGATTTTGTATTCAGGATGGGGAGAGGATCCACCACAGGCAATAATTGATAAAGTCAATGAAGAGTTTGGGTTGTAGCAAATCTGCATAACAAATGGTAAGCTGCGTTGCATTACGTTTACAAAAACTAGCAGTTACTATATAAGATACAGTGCAACAAAACTGATCTAGTTGTTATGAATAAGTTTTTAGCTATATGGTATCTAAAATAATAAATGCAATACAGAACAATTTATTAGTGTGTTTTCCAACAGAAACAGTGTATGCTCTTGCTTGTAATGCACTAGATAATGAATCTATAGGAAAAATATATCAGATAAAGAAACGCTCTCAAAATAAACCACTGTCTATATTTGTTAGTGATATTTACAATTTGACAAAAATAGCAAAGGTAAAGGAAAGATATATTGATTTAATAAACCACTTTTCTCCTGGACCAATTACCTATATTTTACCACTTAAAAACAACAACATATTGCCAAACGAATTCTTTAAAGATAGTATAGGTATCAGAATTCCTGAGCATCCTATTGCAATTTCAATACTAAACAAACTGAAAGTTCCAATAGTTGCAACTAGTACAAATATTTCAGGAAAAGAAAGTGTATGTAAGGCAAACGATATACCACAATCCATTAAGCAACATTTATCTGTAGTGATTGAAGATGACGAACTAGTTTCTGGTATAGAATCTACTATTATTGACTTAACCGAAGATAAGATTAAGGTTTTAAGGGAAGGTGCAATTTCATTACAAACAGTAAACAACGCATTTTCAAACTAAAATCTATAGGAGAAAGAATGAAAAAAGTAATAGGCCACAACCAAGCCAAAAAAAAAATAATGAACAACTTATCTGTTCAGTCTTGGCTGATCTGTGGTAAAAGAGGTATAGGAAAAGCAACACTTGCAAAATCCTTCTCCAATTGGTTACTCATAAAAAACTATAATGAAGTAGCATTGGACTTACACATTGTTGAAGGTGATACTATCGGAATAGAAAAAGTCAGAGAAATGAAAAACTTTCTACACTTAAGTCCCATTCAATCAGAACACAAAATAGCTATAATAGATAGCTTAGAGGCAATGACTAATCACGCTAAAAACGCAATATTGAAAATATTAGAAGAGCCGCCAAAAAATTCTAAGATATTTATAATTAGCCATAAGCCATATGATATACAAACCACTATCTTGTGTAGGTGCTTTCAGCTAAATTTACTCCCATTAACTTATGATGAAACAAAGCAAGTTGCTTCATCTCAATGTAAATTTGATAATCAAACGTTTGACGAAATGATTACTTTATTTCCTGGAATGCCAGGAATGATAATAAATACAATAAGTAGTGATGCTTATGAAGCATACAAATGCTTTTATAAATTTCTTCATGATTTAAAGAATCCCAATATGATTAATAAAGTAATTAATAGCGAAATCGAACTAGAACTAGCATCATATATAATTCAGGCCTTCATTTTAGAAAGCATAAAGAGAGAGGTAAATGGTGTTGAAATTCTGCTAAGTCAGTGGAAAAAAATAGATGAACTTTTCGTTGCCGCAAAGCAACTCCACTTAGATAAAAAGCATGTTTTAGCTAATGTAGTTAATATCATGACATAAGTTTACAAAGTATAATACTTTTAACATAAATTCATGATAAAATTCTGTTAATTTAATACTCGAAGTATATAATTTGACTGATAATAAATTAACTGTATGGCAATCAATAGAAGTTTTGACGAAAGCCATATTGAACATGCAGAAAAAATTAAGCTTAATTAAGAATATAGCTTCAGATCAAGACATAACCCTAGAAAAAGGAAAGGAGTTGTTAAGTGGCATTTATGAAGCAAATTTTAAGCTAAACAAGACAATCAATATAGCTACTTTGCCAAAAATTGGCTATCATATGCTAAATGGTGAGCTTGTTGTACGTAATCATATTACGGAAGAGGAAGTAAAGATTCCTGGAGATTTTCATTACCTTAAAGTCGTAAAATCCGATCATGATAATTATAAATTAACGTTTTGTAATTTTTTAGGTAATGAGTTTTTTGAATATAAAAAGTATGATCCACAATATTCTGGTATTTCAGATGAATATAAATTTGTGGATTTTGGTAGTGTAAAAAAGACTCATAATCTAAAATTTAAGGAATACATTGGTCATGCACCTAAATTTTTTGCTGCAGAAGGGCCTATTGAGCCTGGATCCCAAAACCATGTAATTGATCTATTTGAGCTAGTCAAAAGTGGTAAAGGTAGAAAAGTGGGAACCTTTGCTGATGAATTTGGTTATTTTGATGATCAAAATAAATTACATTATTATAATTATCACAAAAGTGTAGAAAGTAATACTTATGATCCTGAAAATTTCAGTGTAAAAATGATAAATATAGATGTGAGCAAAATCGATAAATTCTACCTCATTGCAGAACAAGGTGATATAATCATTCATCCTATTTGGGAAAATTTAGACATATTTTAAAGTTTTTTTTAGAGTATCTAAGCTTATTGTTATTATAATGATCCGATTAGGTCTGGTAGTATTGTGTTATGGAAGATAAATTGCTTGAATCAGTAAAAAACAAAAGTTATTTCAGTAAAGCAGTCGAATGGTACTGCCATAGGTATCTGTTTTGTGTAGCAGAAAGATCTTGGATGGCATTAATAGTATCGCTTCTCCTAGTATGCTTATGTTTATTAACATTAAACATATACCTGTTATTTCCTATTAAAAAAGATTTAAATTTTGTGAAGTATATGAACCACACAGAAGATGAGTTCTCTGCAATGCATAAGCTTAGTTTCAGTAAAAAGGAAGATGAATACACTTCCACAGCGAGGTACTTAATAAGTAAATACATTGAAATATACGAGTCCATTAAGATCGTTGAACCGAAGTACCAAGAAAATTTTATAAGAAACAATTCTATACATAAAATCTATCAAGGCTTTCAGGAAAAAACGAATAATGAAGCTGGTAATTTGTCTTTATCTAAAAGAAAAATCGCCAACATAAATGTAATAACATTATCTATTGATCGATCGACCAAGGACTTAGTTACATTTGCTGGAAATGCTACTGTAGTTTTTACAACCGAGCAAAATAAGGAGGATACTGTGGAGATTAGCTTCACTTTGTCGAATATAAAAGCAACTCTGGCTGGTATAATACCATTTAAATTTATTGTTAATGGTTATAAATACAGATTTTAAAATATTACTTGGTAGCTAAAAAAAATAACCAAAGTGCACATAGCAGTAATAACTGGAGGTAAAACTAGAAGAATTGGTGTTTTTTTAATAAAGTAATTCTGAGAAGGTTTTAAGAAAAAGGCATTGTAAATTATCGGTAAAAAGTACAGAGCGTTGAGTATAGTACTAACAATTAACACTAGAGTTACAAACACAGAAAGTATTACATTGCCAGAGTTGAAAACAGCTTGAAAAATGAGAAATTTACCCCAAAAAGTCGGAGCAGGCGGCACCCCTATCATAGACAATGCACCTATAGCAAATGCTGTCATGCTAATTGGCATACTGCGTCCTATACCGTAAATCTTATCTATATATTTCTCACCTGCTCTCGTTATTATTGCTCCGGCAACGAAAAACAAAGTGATTTTTGCAAATGCGTGGCAAACTAATTGAAAAATTGCAACCCTCATGCTGAGATCACTAAAAATTGAAGCGAATAATATAATATACGACAATTGAGAGATGGTAGAGTAAGCAAGCAACTTCTTTAATTCTTTTTGCTTTAGTGCAATCAATGATGCAGTAATAATAGTAAATCCAGCAGCGTACGGAAGCCACCCTCCAGCAAACCAATTTTGCTGCACAAAACGTTGCATGTTATCGACGCCGAAAGTGTATAATATAACTTTTATGATGATGAAAACTCCGGATTTCACAACAGCAACAGCGTGCAGTAGTGCACTCACAGGAGTTGGTGCAACCATTGCTTTTGGTAACCAAAAATGCATTGGCATTAATGCAGCTTTTCCTATTCCGTAAATCAGCATAGCAAAACACACTGCAATGAAAGTGATGAGTGAAGTATCAAATTTGAATATTCCACCGCTTACAAAGTCTAAAGTATGAAATTCATGATATAAAAGGCCTATTGCAGGAAAAAATAATACCAAAGAAGAGAAAAATAGCACGCCAAAGTAATAGCGTCCTGCAATCATTGATTCATTTGTTGAGTTGTAAGTAACCAGAGGGTATGTACTAATAGTTAGAAGCTCATAAAAGACAAATGTAGTGAGCAAGTCTCCAGAAAAAGCAATAAACATTGCACAGCCAATCGATATTGAAAAAAAGCATAGAAAACTTGAGTGATTGCTATCAGCATAGTTATTCTGCATATAACATATTGCATATATACTGGTCAGCACCCATAAAAACGATATTAATAAACTGAATATTACTCCGGTAGACTCTAGCTTTAAACTAATGTGCAAATTATTACCAAAATCCATGAGAATAAATTGAGAATGATCACCATATACCCAATATAAAGTGCACAGACACGTATACGTAAACAGAAGTACAGAAGAAGTGACAGTAATACTATTGTTCACTCCGGGCCATTTACCAGTAAAAAAAATAACTAACGCACTTAAAAGTGGAATCAACGCAGTAATTAATAAATAATTCTCAGTAATTGAAAATGGTAAGGAAAGAGACGTTAAAACACAGTCCATTAAATAATTCATCTTTTTGTTTAGGTAAAGCTAGAATTATACTAAAATCATAGAAAAACCGCTATGTTTTTTTGGCAAACTAGTCGTTTGTGTATGCTATAGCTATACTGCGATTCATTCCACAACTGTACGAACATTTGTTTTTGTTAAACACAACAAAGATGTCATCCCAGTGCCCTGACTACTTGGATCCAGAAAACTTAATTTCAACTAAGTGGCTGCATAATAAAGGCTGGATTCCAGTGCCAAGCACTGGAATGACAGCAATCTACGTCATACCACCACGAACCGTCATACCGCGATTCATTCGCGGTATCTCATCCGCTAACTAGTAGCGGGATGACGGTTTTTCAAATTGTCGTAAGTCAGTTTAGCTATATAGATAGCACAAAGTCAACTGCATAAATTGAAAATATCTGCTAGACGCAAATTACAACAAATGCAGTAGCGTAATCTCCATCGTCACTTAAAGAAAGATGAATTTTGGAGATAAAATCCTTGCTAACGGTAAGATATGGCTTGCCTCTTACATCATTGTATATTTCTATATCTTTCATTGTAATACCCTGACCACTACCTCGTGCTTTAACAAAAGCTTCTTTTGCTGCAAAGCGTTTAGCAAAATACCTTGCTCGCATTTCTTGACTATTATACTTTCTACTTAGCTCTATTTCCTTTTCAGTGTAGATTCTATTGAGAAATTTTTCCCCGTATTTTTGTAATATTCTCAATATTCTTGGTATATATACTATGTCAGTGCCGATACCGTGTATCATTTTGCGCTAAAGTGATTTATTGCTTCCTCAATCTGCATTTCCTTTACCTCTCCGGTTGCTCTATTTTTTACTTCAACTATATTTTCACTTACTGCTTTCTTTCCGACAATTATTTGCCACGGCAAGCCTATCAGATCCATTCTAGAAAATTTTACTCCTACACTCCCTTCCGTATCATCGTAAAGCACTTCATCGCTTTTCAAAGCTTTGTATATTTTATCTGCAGCCTCCGTTACTTTCGTTTGTAAATTGATTAAACCAATTCTGAAAGGAGCCACCGATTCTGGCCAGATAATTCCTTTATCATCATGAAAAGCTTCTATTATTGCACCAACAAGCCTTGAAACCCCAATGCCATACGAACCCATATGTATATTGACATTTTTTCCATCTTGAGAAGTAACACTTGCCTTCATAGGCTTTGAATATTTGTCGCCAAAATAAAAAATATGCCCTATTTCAATACCTTTACTAACATTTAACTGCTCTTGTGATATAGGGCAAGTCTCAGGATCATGCATATCATCTGCAACTGCGTATATACTCTTTAAACTTTCAATATCTTCACTCTCTAGTAGTTCAGAAAATTTATTGTCATAATATAAAGTGCTCTCACCAGTGTTTGCCAATATATGAAACTCGTGGCTCAAATTTCCTCCAATTGGCCCCGTATCAGCTCGAACTCCAATTGGAGTAAATCCCATGCGTTTGAAGATTTTTATGTAAGTTTTGTACATCAAATTATATGAATTCAGTGCACCTTCGTAATCTACATCAAAACTGTATGCATCCTTCATCAAAAATTCCCTGCCCCTCATAACACCATAACGTGGTCTTACCTCATCACGGAATTTCCATTGAATTTGGTATAAACAAAGTGGCAAATCTTTGTAACTTTTTACCACATCTCTAATTAAATCAGTTGCTATCTCCTCATGCGTTGGACCAAAAAGCATATCTTCCTCATGCCTATCCTTTATGCGTAGCATTTCCTTACCGTAATCATCGTAACGCCCTGATTCTCGCCAAAGACTTGCTGGTTGCACACAAGGCATTAATGCTTCAATAGCACCGGATTTGTTCATTTCATCTCTGATAATATCTTCAATATTCTTAAGCACTAAGAGACCAAGTGGTAACCACGTATAGATGCCAGATGCTATCTGCTTTATTAAACCTGCACGCAAAGAATATTGATGGGAGATAATTTTAGCATGGGCAGGCTTTTCCTTTAGAGTTGGCAGGTAATATTTGGATAAGCGCATATAATAGATCTGATTGTATTAAGTAATCTTAATACAATCAGACCTGTAGGTAAACTTATTTTGAAAAGGAAGGGAAGTGCATGGCTGACCATTTCATAGTTATCATAGTCCTTGTACAACATTTTCCTTTTGGCATCGCAACGCTTTTCCACCAAACTGTGCTATGCGATCCTCAACAGAAAGAGGAGGTGAATCTTGCACCTCATTATCCACTGAGTCAACATTATTTACTTGTGGTGAATCAACACACGAACTTGGCGGTACCGGTGACTCCTCTGTTTCTTGTTCAGGATGTATCGGAGATGTGGCTCTAGATCCTATACCACTGTCAAGACCCCCGCTTCCTTCTTCCTTGCTTGATGGGGAATTTGTGTGTTTTGTCTGCTCCTCTTTTTCCTGCTCTATCTCTTTCTGTGTGTCTTTGCTTTCATCTGTAGTCCAATCTGAATCGCTAATAGAATCAGAATGCTCACTTTCACTATCTGAGAGTTGCATGACTGCTGCTCTCTCCTTAAGTCTCTTTGTCCAATCTGAATCATTATCATCCGACTTCTTTCTCTCTGCTTGCTCCCTATCTATTCTTGCAGCAAACTCTTCTGGTGTTTCTTTTTTGTCAGTGCCCCCACTACTTTCTAATTTTGCTTTCAATTCATTTGTAAAATTTTGTTGCTGCCCACTCTTTTTAACGTAGTACCTCCTCTTATCTGTTCAAACAGAGTAGAATGATTATTATTCTCAGGTTCACCAGCCTTCTTCGGTGCATCATTCTTAGGTTGCTCCGTACGCTTGGAAGCTGTAAAAAAATGCGGAGGCGGAGGTGGTAGTGCAGCATCTTGTGGCAATGGAGGAGGTGGTGGCGGTGGTACACTGACACTTGGATTTGGTTGTGTACCCAATGTTACTGGAGGTGATTGAGGAGTAGGTACATTTGATTTATTCTCCAGATTAGTACAATTTTTACACACAAATTTTTGTGGTTCTTGAGATGGAGTATGGCCGAATTTCTGTCCATTAAGACCTACTTCTTTCTTATTATCATCTCTAGAAATAGCCAGTTTAACAAGATATGTCACTGAAATAAGTGCAACAACCGTAGAAACAGCAAAAATTGCTAAAGGAACTGCTGCAATAGGACCAGAACCAGAAACTGCTATAATAACATAAGGAAGATATTGACCAGATATGAAACTAAATATAGATAATAATGAAACAGCAATTAAAGGTTTCCATATAGTCTGCTTAGTTTTAGTAAGCTCCTGACTATCTTTTAGCAATGAAGAATTATTGGATATCATCATTTCTTTGCCTCACTTGTTAACGATAATTTAATAATAACCCAATTAATAATTTCTGTCAATAATTAATTATGAAAAACAAAGTTGCAATTTGAATAGATAAGCTATAAGTAATATACGACCAGCAATAGCCATACAATAGACTTCTTGTATAACCCACACTAAGTAGAAAAAAGGTGTCATCCAAGTAGCTGACACTGCTCTCCTTTGTCATTCCAGTGCTTGACACTGGAATGACACCGAAGGGGCTACTGCCGTCTTGGATGGAAACCAGTGTCAGAACTAGTTAACCATGGGGCTTCTTTTGCCTTTTTTTCCATTTGGTAAATTTCTTAAATATTTATGGCTAACATGAAGCTAAGTACGAACTTTGTTAAACATAACAAATGGTGCCATTCCAGTGCTCCTTTTTTTGTCATCCCAGTGCTTGACACTGGGATCCAGTTTTCCATATAATCTCATCGAAAATGTTGTAACCACTTTCTGTGCTAGTTTGCTTGCTTACAAGCAAACTTTCCTGGATCCCAGTGTCTGGGCACTGGGATGACATCATAGGGACACTGGGATTACACCCTGACAATCGTCATCCAGCTACTTGTTAGCGGCTAAGAGATACCGCGAATGAATCGCGGTATGACGGTTCGTGGCGGCATGACGATAACCTCGTCTCACTGCCATTAAGTTAAGGAAAAAAGATAGATTTTATGGGATAATGATGTATACCAATAAGTTTAAAGGTAGTATGAGTAAAAAAGGCAGTAATAAAATTTATTCAAAATGAATTGGCAAGTCTAGAATTTATAGAATCCCATA
The DNA here is from genome assembly GCF_902713635.1 of Wolbachia endosymbiont of Cardiocondyla obscurior. Classification (NCBI taxonomy): domain Bacteria; kingdom Pseudomonadati; phylum Pseudomonadota; class Alphaproteobacteria; order Rickettsiales; family Anaplasmataceae; genus Wolbachia; species Wolbachia endosymbiont of Cardiocondyla obscurior. Next base: position 13,475 of record NZ_CACTIU010000008.1, read on the forward strand.
AATCATCTTCAAAAGATTTTATGAGAAAGAGGAAGTTATCTTTTATTGACATATTTATCTTAATTTTAAGAAAAAGTGTAAAGTCGCTGCAAGTAATACTAAACGAATTTATTTTATATAGGAAAAAAGACTATACCGTTACTGCTAGTGCTTTTAGTCAAGCAAGAAAAAAAATGAAACACAGTGCATTTTCAGAAATTAACGAAGGTGTGGTTTCCTTGTACTACCAAGACCAAAAATTTAAAACTTGTTTTGGCTTTAGAGTGTTAGCTCTTGATGCCTCCAAAATCATTTTACCAACAAGCGTTGAAATAAAAAATGAATTTGGCTCAAGAAAAATACGTAACCAAAAACCAAAAGATTTAGGTGATTATGCAAGTGCAACCTTTGCGGTTTGTTAAGATGTGCTAAATAATGTTGCCATAAGGTCAGTGTTAGATAGAGGTAACACTCATGAAATTAACTTAGCAGATGAAATGCTTAAAGTTGTAAATACTAATGACTTACTGATTTGTATATTTATCTTATAAATTTCTTTCTAGCCTTACAAAAAGAAAAATTGCTTATGTCATTCGATGTCCCAGATCATCTTTTAATGAAGTGAATGCTATGTTTGAAGAAAAAAGCCCATCTAGTGTTGAGGTTACCATATGTGCTCAGCGTAAGATAAAACAAGAAAATAGTGGAATAACGCTTCAAAGTGGTACTGCCATCTGGTGAAATTGAAGTGTTAGCTACATCATTAATGGATGAACAAAAGTTTCAAACTGGAGGATTTAAGGAGTTATATTTTTTACGCTGGGGAGTTGAGACATTTTTTGCAAAACTCAAAGGAAGACTAAGTCTAGAAAATTTTACAGGAAAAAGTGTTGAGTCTGTTAAACAGGATTTTTGGTCAGCTATCATTATTAGCAACCTAGAAAGTGTTATGACAGAAGATGTAGAAGAAGCGTTGAATATGGACTTAACCGATGATAAGCTTAAGAGGAGCATTAACAAATCTGTCTCATTTAACGCGATCAAAAACTTGGCTTTCGACATTTTTGCTACGGAATCAGATACTGACTGCATTATGGATCAATTATCAAAGCTATTTTTGATGAACACTTTGGCGGTAAGAAAGGGAAGGAAAGTTGATCGTCATAAGGTACCTTATCTTCGTTCGTTCAATTACCAAAAAAGGGTTAGAAAACACATATTTTGACTAGAGGTAGTATTCATATCTTCTGATAATAACTGGGTAGCTTATTGCCATAGCTCCTGTAAAATGACTTCTAAACAAACTGTTTCTTAAGTAATTTACACTTCAGAGTTTATCTGTTTTAAAGTTTACTCTATTCTGTTTCAGCATTTGTCATAAATCCTTAATTATTTCTGACTTTTTAGTTCAGTTTTTAACCATTCTTTCCTTAACTTAATGGCAGTGAACCTCGTCATCCCGCTACTTGTTAGCGGGATCTCTTGTTAGCGGCTGAGATACCGCGAATGAATCGCGGTATGACGGTTCGCGGCGGTATGGACGTAGGAAAACCTTTCTTGGGTCAGCTATAGAGACTCTCATCTTTAGCGAGCTTCAAGGTAATTGGTTGCTATTTGCGAAAATATTCGCATAATTTAAGTAACATTACTTAATAAAAATTAACTATGGAGCTTAATAAGATTGCAGCATCGATTTTACTTTCTGGGCTAATCATTATGATAGTTAGTAATGTAGTTGATATGCTTTACAGTCCAGAAGAATATAAGATTGAACACCAAACGATAGTAGCTGCTGGCAGCAATGAGTTCCAGCAAAAAATCGAGCAAGTGGCGCTTGATATTGGAGCGCTCATGCAGAATGCTAGCTTTGAGAAAGGTAAATCAGCAGCAAAAAAATGTATAGCCTGCCATAGTTTTGAGAAAGGTGGAATGAATAAAGTAGGACCAAACTTATGGAACATAGTTGGAAATAAAAAGGCCCATCTTGGTAACTCATTCAATTACTCAAAAGCAGTGCTTGAAAGAGGTGGAAAATGGGGGTATGAGGAGCTATTTGCCTTTTTAAAGAACCCAAAAGCCTATATAAAAGGTACACGTATGGCATTTGCAGGTATTTCCAATCCACAAGAAATTGCAGATCTAGTTAGTTATTTGCATCAATTGAGTGATAGCCCGGTTGCTTTGCCAAAGTAGTATGGATTATTGTAAATTGTTTGATGGAAATAATGGTCACATAGCATATCGAAAGCTACAAGGAAAGAAAGCTTCTGTAGTTTTTTTCGGTGGATTTGCATCCAATATGGATGGAACTAAAGCAACTGCTATTTACAAATTTTGCCAAGAAAATGACGTAGCACTTGTGCTATTTGATTATTTTGGTCACGGTCATTCAAGTGGTAATTTTATTGATTACACGATAAGTGATTGGCAAAAAAATTGTGCTAAAGTAATGAGTGAATTAACTAGCGATAAACAAATAATTATAGGTTCAAGTATGGGAGGATGGCTGATGTTGCTCACTGCCCTTCAATTTCCAGAAAAAATTGCAGCACTAATTGGTATATCGTCTGCTCCCGATTTTACTGAAGATTTGATATTCAAGCAATTGTCAGGCAAGCAAAAAGAAGAACTAGATTCTAAAGGTGTAATAGATTTTACTTCAGAGCATTGTACATACAAAATAACTAAAAATTTGATCGAAGATGGCAGAAAGAACCTTCTTTTAAACAAAAAGACAATAGATATAAACTGTCCTGTGCGCTTGCTGCATAGCATTAATGATAAAGATGTTCCTTATCAAACTTCATTGAATTTAGCTGAAAAAATTAAGTCAACCGATGTTGAAGTACACTTAATAAAATCAGCAGAGCACAATATGTCTGACAATCATTCACTGGAAGTTTTATTTAAGACCATTAGAGAATTTTGTAACCAGACTGCATTCTGTGATTTTTAGCAAAACACGATTTTTCATTTGAGCTTTCTTCAACTTAAAATAAATACAGAAAATTGCTGCCTATAGCTAAACTGACTTAGATTTACCGACAATTTGAAAAACCGTCATCCCGCTACGTGTTAGCGGCTGAGATACCGCGGCGGTATGACGGTTCGCACCATCACACTTTGGAACCTTACAGATATTGAGCAAATCCAATAATATCCTTGATTTCTTTTATATTATGGGTTGCAATTTCTGCTGCTTTCTTTGTGCCTTTTTTTAATATTTCATGTAAATGGAATTGGTCTTTTAAAAGATCATTCATTTTCTCACGTATGGGTGATATAACACTGATAATTAAATCAGCTAACTCTTTTTTGAAGTGCTTCATGTCATGTTTGTTCACTTCTTCACATACTTTTTCTGCATTTACATTACTAAGCACTGAATAAATGTTTATCAAATTGCTTATTTCTGGTCGGCACTTTAAAGTAGCAAAGCCTAGAATTGAATCTGTTTTTGCTTTTTCTATTTTTTTGACAATTAAGTCATCCGTATCATCAAGGTTAATGCACGAATGTTCTGAAGGATCAGATTTACTCATCTTGCTTGTGCCATCCCTTAAGCTCATTATCCTTGATGTGCAATCCAAAGTTAAGATTTCAGGTACGATGAAATAATCCAGCTTATAATGATTGTTAAAAGCTGATGCAATATCACGTGCAAGCTCCAAATGCTGTTTTTGATCATCACCAACAGGAACGTATTTAGTTTGATACAACAATATATCTGCAGCCATAAGTACTGGATAACTATATAATCCAAGAGAGGCTTTTTGTTTATCGCTGCCAGCTTTATCTTTAAATTGAGTCATGCGATTAAGCCAACCAATTGGTGTATAGCATCCAAGCAGCCAGCCCAGTTCTGCATGACCACTAACTGTGGACTGACTAAAAATAATGGACTTTTCTGTATCTATTCCGCATGCAATATAAGCTGCTGCTGTTTTGAAAATATTACTTTTTAATTCACTTGCGGGAAGCTTATTTGCTGTGATTGCGTGTAGGTCGACAATACAAAAAAGAGATTTGTATTTATCCTGTAAGTCTATCCACTGTTTGATTGCACCAAGATAATTACCTAAATGTAGTACGCCACTTGGCTGGATACCTGAAAAGACAATACTTGTCATTATACATTTACCTCATGCTAATCGCTTCCACAATCAGCAGATTTCTTAGAAAGAATAACCATTGCAGGACGGAGCAACCTATTTTTGATAGTATAACCAGTTTGTAGTACTTCTACAATGGTGCCAGGCTTTTTTTTATTGTCTTCTCTTTCCACAACAGCTTGGTGTAAATTACTATCAAAAAGCTCACCAAGTGGATCTACTTCCTCTATTCCATGTTTTTTTAGATCATTTATAATTTTTTGATAAGCTACTTTAATCCCCTCATGAACAGGATCACCGTCTTTCAAAATTTCCATTACTCTTTTTAAATTGTCGCACGAGTCGATCATATCACGTGCAAGTTTTGTGACTGCGTAGTCACTTGCATCGCTAATTTGCTTTTGCATTATACGTTTGACGTTTTCATTATCTGCAACAGCACGGCGTAAATGATCTTCAAGCTGAGCTGCACGTTCTCTTAATGTATTGAGATCTTCATTTAAATCATCAGTTTGCTTATGGTTATCACTTTGTTGGTCGTCACCTTTCTGCCTACTTACCATATCAGCAAACTTCTTCTTTTTCTCCTTACTGCTATCTGACATATCATTACCCTTAAGAATCTAATAAATATATAACAATTAATCTGAAAATATCAAGCGCCAGCTACATTCGTCTTTCTATGCTCGCATTTAAAAAGTTAATTAAAGTAGTTTTATAAAAAGAATCAGAAAAAGTACTAATATCATTTTGTGCCATATTAATGTAGTGTCTAGCTTTTTCCATAGAAAGCTGAATGGCATTATGGTGATTAATATAGTGTAATGCTTGGTCAAAATTGTGTCTAGCTGAAGAAAAGCATTTTTCCCAGAATTTTTGCTCTGCTGGACTGCCCTTTTCGTATGCTATAATAGCAGGTAAGGTGACTTTACCTTCGAAAAAGTCTTTTCCGACTTGCTTTCCAGAAGTGCCTTGATTAGCAGTATAATCGAGCATATCATCAACTATTTGAAATGCCATACCAAAATTAAAACCAAAATTCTTTAGCCTCTCTGTTTCGTCATTTGTTGCACCAGATACTGTTGATGCAGCTTCACAGCATGCAGAAAATAAAGATGCTGTCTTTTCTCCAATGATATCAAAATAATTTTCCCTGACTGTGTGGGGGTCAAAGCGTGCTGTCATCTGCTTTATTTCACCCTTCACAAGTAAATGCGATGCTTTAGATAAAATAGAGAGAATATTTAAATTTCCACACTCTATAAGCCATCTAAATGCTAGAGTCAACAATAGATCACCAACTAAAATGCTTGATTTATTTCCCCAAATCTTATTCGCTGTTTTAACTCCATGGCGTGCCTCACTTTCATCGAGCACATCATCATGAAGTAAAGTAGCATTGTGTATAAACTCTACCGATGCAGCAACGTTGATCCTATTCTCCCCAGAATAGTTTAGCATTTTACATATAATAAAAACTAGTTTAGGCCTTATTTTTTTTCCACCTGACCTAACAAGATGAGATATAATATCAGTAGCAAGCTTAGCATCTTCATCATTGACATTTTTGAAGACAAAGTCATTCATAGCTGACAAATCAGAAGATACAATATCGTCTAATTTATCGCTGTTTGTTAAATCAGTATTTAGCATTTTAAGAGACTTATGCCTCTTGCCCTTGTGCTTTCTCGTTCTCTACTTTCTTCTTTTCTGTTTTCTTTGGTTCTGTTTCTAAAGTTACTATGCCTTTTTTGATAAACCACAGTACTCTTTCAGTTGCCTGCGCGCCTACACTTAGCCAATGTTTTAATCTATCAGCTTTCACCACAACACGATTTTTATTGTCTTTTGGTAACATTGGATCATATTGTCCTATTTTCTCAATAAAACGCCCATCTCTTGGTGCTCGTGAATCAGCTACAACTATCCTATAAAAAGGGCGTTTCTTTGCGCCAAACCTCGCCAACCTTATTTTAACTGCCATGTTAACCTTTATTCATATATTAGCCACAATTTTATACAATGAGCCGTTTTAAGTCAAATGAATTATACAACTTTTGCACCTTATAATATAATTACCAATAATGTAGGGCAGTGCCGGGCGCACAGCTATACGAACATTCATTTTTGAAGGTAAATTGCACAGCAAATGGTGTCATTCCAGTGCTTGACACTGGAATCCAGCCTTTTTTTAATCATTAAAACGTTGTATTTTAACATAAAACGGCTACTTTTATGCTTACCAACTTAATAAAATTCCTGGATCCCAGTGTCTGGGCACTGGGATGACATCCTTTCTAGTGAAGATTGCTCTCAAATCGCAATGTTCGTACAGTTGTGTGTCTGGGCACTGGATGCGTTTGAAGCAACTTATAAGATTTTTGACTATATATCATCAAGTATAGCGTGATTAACTTCGACTTTATACTTTGATTCCAGATAGCTAATTAATTGCTCTTTTAGCGATATCATCACACGTTTTCCAGTGTCAAGCATGTTTAATTTGCCATTTGATGAATGCATTTCTTTTAGAACACCTATTATAATTTCATTATTGTATTGAATAGGATCTGTCACTGAACCAGTTGTTTTCATATTGAAAATCTCTTCTACAAAAGAAAAGGGGTAGTTTTGTTGATCCACTTTATTGCGGTGCATCTGCTGACCTTTAACTAATTCCACACCTTGAATTTCTTCCAAATCTGTTTTTTCTCTTAGTTGAACTGCAACCTCTTGCCCGAATTTAAACATTCTTTCTTTTATAAACTCACTACGCCAAAGCTCTACCGCTAATGCCCTGCCTTCTTCAAAACTTTGTGATTTAGGTGGAACGATATCGATGATTTTTACACTAACAACAGCGTCCCCAACGCCCTTAAAATAACCTTTCTGATCCTTTTCTCGCGAAAAAATGAAAGAAATCAAATCACCAGAATCTCCTACGTTATTACCGCTTTGATCTTTTCCACTCGCATCTACTGGACCAATAGTTTGTATAGGTAAATTATATTCACTCAATATTTCTTCAATTTCTGAACCATTGTATATCTTATAGTTCACTTGGTTTATGAAATCATTGACTCTTTCAAAAGACTTTTGGTTAGTTAAAACTGACTTTATGTCTTTTTTTAAATCAACTAAGTCTTCATCAGAGATTTGATGCGCACTTTCCACTTTTATTATGTGCCAACCAAAACTGCTTGCTAAAACTTCACTTACTTCACCTACTTTAAGAGCAAACACCTTCTCTCTCATGTCTTCCGGTAGAAAATCCTTAGTTATATTATTTACTCTAGTTTCTTCAAGTTCTGCTTTGCCAAACTCTTCTACTATCTGTTCAAAGCTTGTTTTACCCTCCTCAAATGCTCTTCTTGCTGTCTCAGCTTCTTCTTTGGTAGAAAATATTACATTAAATATGTCTCTTTGATCTCTAAGTTCTTGTTGTTCTATTATGCCATCAACTTCTTCATCTGAGATCTTGATTTGATCTTCAAAATATTTCTGTTCTAGAGAAATATATTGCGCAGTTCGATACTCAGGATAATAAAAATGGGATTTATTTCTTTCGTACAAATCAAGTAAGGTTTGATCATCTGGTTCAGGAATGTTTGTAACTGCATCTTCAGTTATCTTAACAATATCAACTACTCTAGTTTGGTAGCGACTGTTGTATATCTGCTCATCAATTTTCTCGCCAAAAGTTACCGGATAATTATCTTTAAATAACGAAGTCATAAACATCATTGCAGGGAGGATTTTCTCTAGCTTTGCTATATACTCTTTCTCTGTCATATGCAGGTCATTTAGCGTTTCATGGAATTTGTTTTTGTCAAATTCGCCTTTATCATTTTGAAAGTATTTGGTATTTTTAATATGGTTTTTTATAGACTCTTCTCCAACTGTCAACCCCAGTTCACTAGTTAGGTTAAACAATAGTTTTTGCTCTATAAGTGCGTTAAGCAAATCATATTTCAGCTTTTTTACTTGTTCTCTACTCGCATCAGATCCAGAAATTTGTTTTCCATAATTTTGATATAGTGATTTATACTCATCTGACGTTATAACTTCTTTTCCAACCCTAGCTACCTCTTCTTTTTCATCATCACCTGATAAAAGGTTGCCAACTCCCACAAAGATTAACAAGCAAGCTAAAAGGACAACAGTTACTTTAGTGAAAAAATTTTTAACATTCATTTTAAACTCAGTTAATTAATGGTTAATTATAGAATAGTGATAATTTAATACTTGTAAACCTGTTGCTTTATTAGATAATATATATAATATATTAACTTAAAATTTAACTCTCTTCTTAAATAGAAACATATGTTTAACTGAGTTATACTATACCTTAAGAAGGGGAAATATGCTTAAAGGTGAGAGCATTTAATTAACTTAAGAGGTGGGAAGTGACAAACAAAAAGTTATTGAATGACAAAATTAATGCTTTTTTAGTTTTAATAGCTTATATTTTAGCTCTGTATAACAGTAATGGATACTTTAAATGGGAGATGCTTTTTTGATGTCAATGGAATCTTCTAAGGGCAATAACGATAGAAATAAACAGTTTCTCATGCAAATAGCTGCTTGGCTAGTAGATAACACTGGTTTAACTTTTAATCAAATAGCACAATGTTGCAGATTGGCCCTTGAAGAAGTACAAGACATAGCTGATGAGGAAATAGAAGTAGAAAAATATAACCCTATTATTTCTGGAATAATTACTGAAAAAGAAATCGATGATTGCAAAAAAAATCCAAATCGTGTACCAAATTTGATTATAAAAAATATAAAAAAAAGGAGTAAAGCGATTGGTAGCATTCTTGGCTTTGCCTCTACGGCAAGACGTAGAGATAAACCTGATGCGATTTATTATTTAGTAAAAAAATTTCCTATCTTGGACAATAACGTTATAGCTAAATTAATTAGTACAACAAATTACACAGTTGAGCAGGTAAGAGATGGATCTCATCATAACATGCAAAATATAAAACCCCAAGATCCTGTACTACTCGGCTTATGTAGTCAAGAAAATTTAGAAGCAGAAGTGGAAAAAGCAAAAGTAGAAGAGGAGAAGCAAGAAAGGTTAAAAAAATATAAAGAATAGCTATTGAAAATCCTCAAATTTTTGTGTTTTGTTAACATTAAATTAACTTGACTTGCTAGTGTTTATTAGTATAATGTAAGTAAAGTACGGGGTTTAATGATAATTAAGCTTAATACGCACTGAAACTAACTCAGCCTAATTTATTATCTTATAGTCACATTTTAGGTTAGTAAGCATCAATTAAAATTTTTGGAGGATTATGACAACAATCAATGAAGATGTTTTGGCAAAAGGAAAGGTTACAGCTCAACCTGAAAAAAGTGAGCAAATTTACAATAACGATACAGTAAAACAGATGGTCAATGAAGGTACTGAGAAAAACAGAAAAACATTAGATCTGAGCGAATTAAAAGAGAAAACAGCAGAAGAATTGTTAGAGTTAGCTGAAGAAAGAAAAATTTCAACTAACGGTAAAAGCAATGGTAGAATGCTAAAGCAGGAAATAATATTCAGCTTAATGAAAAAAATGAGTGAAGAAGGAGGCATAACCACAGGGAGTGGAATAGTGGAAATATTGCCTGATGGTTTTGGTTTCTTACGTTCAGCAAGTGCAAATTATGCCCCAAGTACCGATGATGTTTATATTTCTAACGGGCAAATAAAGAAGTTTAATTTACGTACAGGAGATATGGCATATGGAGAAATAAGGCCACCTGGTGATAAAGAGAGATATTTTACTTTAACTAAGGTTCAAAGTATAAACTCTACTGAAGTAAGTGAATTAAGAAAGTACGTCCATTTTGATAATTTGCTTCCTCTTTATCCTGAGGAAAGCATAGTACTTGAGTGTAATAATGGTGATGATAAAAAAGGCTTAAGCATGCGTGCTATAGATATAGTAGCTCCTCTTGGAAAAGGGCAAAGAGCGTTAGTAGTTGCTCCACCTCGCACAGGAAAAACAGTATTGCTTCAGCAAATGGCTAACTCTATAGCTATAAATCACCCTGAAGTAGAATTAATAGTGTTACTTATAGATGAAAGACCTGAAGAAGTAACAGATATGATACGTTCTGTAAAAGGTGAGGTAGTAAGTTCTACATTCGATGAGCCTGCTTACCGTCACGTACAGCTTGCTGAAATAGTAATAGAAAAAGCTAAAAGAATGGTTGAGCATAAAAAAGATGTGGTAATTCTACTTGACAATATTACTAGACTTGCACGTGCTTATAATGCGGTTATTCCTTCGTCTGGGAAAGTTCTAACTGGTGGTGTAGATTCAAACGCACTGCAGAGACCAAAACGCTTTTTTGGAGCAGCTCGTAATATTGAGAATGGGGGTTCTTTAACTATAATCGCCACAGCTCTTATAGAGACTGGTTCAAAAATGGATGAAGTTATTTTTGAAGAGTTTAAAGGTACAGGAAATGCTGAGATCATACTTGATAGAAAACTTTCTGATAAACGTATATTTCCAGCTATTGATATTACAAAATCCGGAACAAGGAAGGAAGAGCTATTAGTTGATAAGGCTATACTAAATAAAATATGGGTGGTGCGTAGGATACTCAATCCTATGGGACCCGTTGAAGCAATGGAATTTTTACGTGACAAACTACTTTTAACAAAGAGCAATGCTGACTTTTTTAACTCCATGAATCACTAAAAGTAAGCCAGTTATGATGGATATGCTGAGCAAAAAGTAAAACGCTCTTATAGCTAAAATAATTTGGATTTACCAAAATATATTTATAGTTAAGTTGGCAATTTACCTTAAGTTAGCGCGTGACACTGGAATGACACCCTTGGTGGCAGACAGCTAAAGGAAAATATCAACTAGGTTTATAATCTATCACTACCGTGTTTGCAATTTTGTCGTGAAAAGCTTGTTTATGTTCATCACCTACTGCACATACTAAAACTAAGATTAGTATAGCTAAGAATAAAATGGGATTACAAAGTGATATGCAATAAATTATAAAAAGAGCTATAGTCCTTTTCATTGCTTGCATTGTATAGTACTTCCCAAAGTAAATGATAAAGGTATAATAAGCTATTTGAGTTATAATGGCGTATAGTGTGGATTTAAGG
>NZ_CACTIU010000009.1:0-24154 GCF_902713635.1 Wolbachia endosymbiont of Cardiocondyla obscurior
CAACAGTTAAATGGCTATTTATAATGAATTTTGTCAGTAACTGCCAGTTCTTTTCACTTGAGCGATGCAACAAAGCCATCTGGGATCCAGGAAACTTAACTTTACACCAGGTAATAAGAACTGGATTCCAGCGTCACGCGCTGGAATGACAGCAGTCCTACGTCATACCGCGATTCATTCGCGGTATCTCAGCCGCTAACAAGTAGCGGGATGACGGTTGTCGTTCAGCCACAAACATTAAGAAATTTACCAAATGAAAAAAAAGGCAAAAGAAGCCCCGTGGTTATTATCCGCTTTAAAATATTGGCGTTTTTTATGTTTTAAACGCTTGACAAGCGAAATTCAGCTGCTTTTAATTGCAACTAACTTACGCTGCAAATGTTTAAGAAATTTACTAAGCAGAAAAAAAGACAAAGAATCCCCGAGTTAGCTAGTCTTTTACTATCTCTGTCGAGTATTGGCATTTTTTGATGTCTTGTAACGCTTTATAAGCGCGTTCAGCTTATTTAGATAAAAATCTAGATGTAGATGAAGTTTTGTAAAGACATACAGTATCTATATACTGCAAAAAATTGAACATAAGACGCCGATACATTAAGTAATCCTTACCTTTTAATCTGCAGATTGGCGAAAGCAAATACAATAGCTTCACTATCATGATAAGGGCGCTGGCGAAGGGTGTCAAGTAAGTTTTTTCGTTTCATCCGATGCGCTGCCAAAAGCTATGCAAAAAGTCCAATGAGTTAACTCCCATATATCCTGAGTAATTCTTGTGCATTAGCTTTGATTAGGATAGGGCATTTTCTATCATTTAATAGGGAACGCAATATTTCAGTTGCACCCTTAACGTCGTTATTGTGTATCTTTACTACAGCAATAGCTTCTTGGCTTGAATAAGGATACACTGTGCTTGATTCTAAATTATCAATTTTATCTTTATTTATTTTTTCACCGTTGGAGTGAAGTAAGCTCATTACTTCTAAATATTGTGCTAACTCACGCAAAACATTAGGAGCATCTTTATCATCTGCCAAATCATTATAAATAGATGCTGTGTCTGTTGGCATTGAATCTGAGATATGATTGAATGCGCGTTCAAAATTTGCTAAATACTCCCAATTTGAATCTATTTCTTCTAGCAGCGGCTTATTATCTTTTTTTAAGAATAATACTTCGTAAAACTTGTCACCTGCAGTTATAGATTGTTTTGTGTTATCAATGTTGCGCAATAAGTATAATGTGATGCCAACTAACATTGGCGCGAGTGCAAGCAGAAAGATGTATTTTTTCATGGTAATATTCCAAATAGTTATATATTTATACATTAATGCTTTTGATTTGCAAAAACATATTGACATAGTGATTATATCACATAATAATGTTCTCAAAGTTGTTTGAATAGTTGGAGATTAAAATATTTCTAAAGTAGAAATAAAGACAGCAGTATTAAGCTAAATTATTTTTTGTCGGATTTATCCGATGTACCCTCAACCTTTTATAGGTTGAAGTCTAAATTTGAGAGTTTGATCCTGGCTCAGAATGAACGCTGGCGGCAGGCCTAACACATGCAAGTCGAACGGAGTTATATTGTAGCTTGCTATAGTATAACTTAGTGGCAGACGGGTGAGTAATGTATAGGAATCTACCTAGTAGTACGGAATAATTGTTGGAAACGGCAACTAATACCGTATACGCCCTACGGGGGAAAAATTTATTGCTATTAGATGAGCCTATATTAGATTAGCTAGTTGGTGGAGTAATAGCCTACCAAGGCAATGATCTATAGCTGATCTGAGAGGATGATCAGCCACACTGGAACTGAGATACGGTCCAGACTCCTACGGGAGGCAGCAGTGGGGAATATTGGACAATGGGCGAAAGCCTGATCCAGCCATGCCGCATGAGTGAAGAAGGCCTTTGGGTTGTAAAGCTCTTTTAGTGAGGAAGATAATGACGGTACTCACAGAAGAAGTCCTGGCTAACTCCGTGCCAGCAGCCGCGGTAATACGGAGAGGGCTAGCGTTATTCGGAATTATTGGGCGTAAAGGGCGCGTAGGCGGATTAGTAAGTTAAAAGTGAAATCCCAAGGCTCAACCTTGGAATTGCTTTTAAAACTGCTAATCTAGAGATTGAAAGAGGATAGAGGAATTCCTAGTGTAGAGGTGAAATTCGTAAATATTAGGAGGAACACCAGTGGCGAAGGCGTCTATCTGGTTCAAATCTGACGCTGAGGCGCGAAGGCGTGGGGAGCAAACAGGATTAGATACCCTGGTAGTCCACGCTGTAAACGATGAATGTTAAATATGGGAAGTTTTACTTTCTGTATTACAGCTAACGCGTTAAACATTCCGCCTGGGGACTACGGTCGCAAGATTAAAACTCAAAGGAATTGACGGGGACCCGCACAAGCGGTGGAGCATGTGGTTTAATTCGATGCAACGCGAAAAACCTTACCACTCCTTGACATGGAAATTATACCTATTCGAAGGGATAGGGTCGGTTCGGCCGGGTTTCACACAGGTGTTGCATGGCTGTCGTCAGCTCGTGTCGTGAGATGTTGGGTTAAGTCCCGCAACGAGCGCAACCCTCATCCTTAGTTACCATCAGGTAATGCTGGGGACTTTAAGGAAACTGCCAGTGATAAACTGGAGGAAGGTGGGGATGATGTCAAGTCATCATGGCCCTTATGGAGTGGGCTACACACGTGCTACAATGGTGGCTACAATGGGCTGCAAAGTCGCGAGGCTAAGCCAATCCCTTAAAAGCCATCTCAGTTCGGATTGTACTCTGCAACTCGAGTGCATGAAGTTGGAATCGCTAGTAATCGTGGATCAGCACGCCACGGTGAATACGTTCTCGGGTCTTGTACACACTGCCCGTCACGCCATGGGAATTGGTTTCACTCGAAGCTAACGACCTAACCGCAAGGAGGGAGTTATTTAAAGTGGGATCGGTGACTGGGGTGAAGTCGTAACAAGGTAGCAGTAGGGGAATCTGCAGCTGGATTACCTCCTTAGGCTTTGCACATAATTTACCATTTTTAATGATGGTGTTGTTATGTGCTATACTGCTGTCTTTACTTCTACTTTATTTTAATTTCCCGATAACGGAATTTTATGAGTGATAGACCTCTTTCTCCACATTTACAAATATATAAAGTACAAGTTACTAGTTTTTTCTCTATTATGCATAGATTGACTGGTATCTTGCTATTCCTTTTATTAATGATACTTTCTTGGTATTTCATATTACATGTTTACTTTCCTGAGTTACTTATAGTAAGGTACTTAAATGCATTATTATTCACTCCTGTTGCTAAATTAGCTTATGTCTTATGTTTTATAAGTTTTGTATATCATTTTCTTAATGGTATTCGTCATTTATTGTGGGATGTTGGGCTTAATTTAGAAATTACTGGCGTTTCAAGGAGTGCTATACTGCTGACAGTAACGCTACTTCTTTCTACTATGGCTTTTTTATTTATGTTTATATGAGTCAGTCTGGAAATTCAGTACATCATTGGTGGGTTCAGCGTGTTTCTGCGGTAATTTTACTGTTCCTGTTTCCTTGGTTTATCTATTCATTTTCTTGCACATTTTATACTGATAGCTCTTTGTCTTTTAGTGAAAAATTTATTAATCACCCTCTAGAGCTTTTATTTTTTGTTGTATTGTTGTTTTGCATTTTTTGGCACGCAGTTCTTGGAATGCAGGTAGTATGCGAAGATTATATACACAGCGTACCTTTGAGGATTTTTACAATTACATGCATAAAGTACTTATCAAGCATTACTTATATAACCCTCGCTTTTACAATCTTTATCTTCTACAGGCATATTTTCTTGTAAAATCACCGGTGCTGTGTTAATATATTATTAGTGTACTAGTTTTATTATTGAACTATAGCATTATAGCGGTTTTGGTTTGACAATATGTTTGAAGCATTAAAAAAGGGAGCAATAGATCTTACACTTAAAGCAAAAGGTCTGCTTACTTCACCTGAATCTCAAGTTTACGTCGAAGACCTTAGAAAGGTAATGATGTATGATGGAAGGAAATGCCAGTATCCAAAAAATTATGATCAAATTGTACAGTCTGCTAAAATCATAGAAAACAGGGATATGCATGGAAATGCTATACTAGATAAAGATAAAAATCCAACCTATAAACTTTTGTATGGTCAAAAAGATGAGAATGGAGAACAACCAAGTTTCAGATTATCTTTAGTTACCAAAGATAAAGATAATGATAGATCTTATTTTACTATCAATTATATAGACAATCAGGGTAAGCAAATTCCGATAAATGAGTTGCATAAGTCATATTTTGAGCCATTAGGCTTTTCGAGAATGGATTTGAAAAAACACGTGCCAATTTTTGAAGCTGAAAAAACTAAGGATCCTCAATATCCATTTGAATTAACTAATTCTTCTGTGCTAACTAAAGAGGTAAAAAATAAAGAAGGTAAAGTTCAGGAAGTTGTTGATGAAAAAGGAAGAAATGGAGAATTATTATACACTAGTGATTACAAGAAGCTAAGCACCCATTTTTCAGAAATTAGAGATCAGAATGGTAATCTAGAGCTAGATAAAAGTCTTATATCTGTTCCTATCGTTTTTGTTACAAGTTTAGCTAAAGTTTGTACTAAATTGTTGACTTCTCTTCCTATAAAGTTAGGGGAGCATTTAATAAGCGAACAAAACCCAATTGCAAAGTCTTTTGGTTATCTTTTATTTACTTCTGCAATGGCAGTAAAAAATTTAATGGATATGGGAGCTACCATACTTAAGGCTCCAATTTTATTGTTTGTAGCAAATGAGAAAAAATATGGTGATGCTTACTACACCATGTGGAAACACCAACTGAAAGGATGTTTGGAAGAAGCAAAAAGTGACTTTAATGTTATTAAAGGTGAAGAAAGGCTAAAGCCGGATCATGGGAATCGTGATTCACTAGTGGGCACATGGGATGAGCTTAACGCTAGAAGGCCAAAGAAACAAGGGGATGATAAAGAAGTTAGCAAGAGTAATGAAATACTAAAGAGTCCTGAGGAAGAACAAAATAAGGGTAATGAAATATTAAGTGATAAAAGAAAAGGTCATGTTGAGGAATTACAAAATAGAAGAAATTCACAGCAAGGGCAAGGCGCTACACATGATCACTCTCATTAGCAATTACTTTAAATCAACATTTACTTTCTTTATTAACTATTCCACAACAAAAACTTGCATGTATTTTGCCCTCAGTATAAGATATTAATTATTTAATTAATATCTTAACTAAATGCGCCCTGTAATATTGTGTGGTGGTAGTGGTAGCAGACTTTGGCCTTTATCTAAGCCAAAGCAATTTCAGAAAATATTTAGTCAGAACACTATGTTTCACAACACTTTGTTGAGGCTAAAAAGCGATTATATGCCGCCCATAATTGCTACAAATATACAGTACGAGTCATTAGTGATGGAGGAATTGCATGCACTGCAAGAATATAAAGTGATTTTCGAACCAGTGAAAATTGGAACAGCAGCGGCAATATTAATTGCTGCGCTTCTCTGCAATGAAAACGAGATAATGTTAATTCTGCCTTCAGACCATTTTATAGGTGATTTGAATAGTTTTTATGCTTCTACTCAAAAAGCGTCTAAGTTAGCCTCTGAAACTAACTCTATAGTCACTTTTGGGGTTAAGCCTCATGAATTCAATTCTGAATACGGCTATATAAATGCAGTTTATGATCATAAGGAAAAGTATCATATAGTGAAGGATTTCATAGAGAAACCTGAGCATGAATTAAGTAACGATCATTATTGGAACTCTGGAATATTTGTGTTTAAAGCAAAACGCTACATAGATGAGATCAAAAAATCTGCCCTGAATCTTTACAATTCATGTTTTAAACATTTCACACCGCAAGAGAGATTTCTATATTTAAAACAACAAGATTTTGCAGGAATTAAAGACATATCCATTGATTACTTGGTGATGGAGAAAGCAAAAAACGTTGCAATGATAGAAGCTAATTTCGATTGGTTGGATGTTGGAACTTGGAATTCAGTTTTAGAATTGAGTGAGAAGTTTAGTAAAGAACCGGTGCCATTTCAGCATGTGATTAGAGAAAAAGAACCAGTTTCAACGACAGAAAGTAATAAAAATTTATTGGGTGGAGCTTGTAAGCAACCAAACAAAAGTCTAATTTCATTTATTCATAAAGTTAAGAAAGTAAAGGCGATAAGGAAAGAAGTTAAACCATGGGGATTTTGTAGTATAATTTTAATGAGCGAAAATTTTCTCATAAAATATCTTTTTATAAATCCATTAAGCTGCACTTCTAAGCAATTCCATCACTATAGAGATGAATACCATATGGTACTATCAGGAGTTGGGTATGTTAGTTTAGACGACAAAGAATATGCTATAGTAAAAGACCATATGATAGAAATCCCAAGGGAAGTTTCCCATAGGATTGAAAATAGAAGCACAAGCTTTCCACTTGAAATAGTTGAATTTCAGATAGGAGAGCATTTATCTGATAATGATATAGTGAGGTTGGATGATGTATATGGAAGATTTTGAAATTCTAATGTTAAAGATACTCTATAAGTCTGCTAAATTTAAGGAAGCAAAAATCTCTAGTTTTCAAATAAAGAAAAGTCTACAATTATACGAAGTTTCAAAAATATAATGTCTAACCTCAAAATATTTTGTAATGTCCATTGCCTTTGAAATTACTATGGCTGCTTGCTATTTGCGAGCAAGAAATGCCAGATTTTGCTCTATAATGACTTTGTTCTCTATTATCGGCATTGCCCTTGGAGTTGCAACACTAATAGTGGTGATGTCTGTGATGAACGGATTCAGAGCAAAGTTGCTTGACTCAATACTTGGCATTGATGGCCATATTAACGTTTATTTTGATAGGAACATAAATTCAGATTACTACGCAGTTTCAAAATCTATTGAGAGAATTCCTGGTATATTAAAAGCTACTCCTATGACCAATGATCAAGTTATTATTGTAGCAAATGGTAAAATTGCAGGTAGCGTAGTGCGAGGTGTGTCAACTAAAGATTTGCTTGATAGTACTGCCGTTACAAATAATGTAATTATAGGTGATGTAAAAAAATTTGATGAAGGGATAATAATAGGAGCACGATTGGCAGAAGCTTTGAACATTGACTATGGCGACGAAATTACGTTTATATCATCTGAAGAATTTGATGCATTACTTGGTGAAATGCCACGAATGAAAAAATATAAAGTTATAGCAATATTTGATATGGGTATGTTTGAGTATGATAATACCTTGATATATATGCCTCTAAAATCAGCACAAGCCTTTTTTAATTATGAAAATAGCATAAAAAATATAGAAGTACTTGTAGACGACGTTACTAGAGCTGATAAGCTGGCAGATGCTATAGAAAAAGAAATAGGAATGGAAGCTGAAAGTTGGCAATCACAGCAAAGCCATTATTTTAGTGCTTTAAAAACTGAAAGAAATGTGATGTTTTTAATTCTTACTTTGATTATAGTTGTAGCAGCGTTTAATATTATCTCAAATTTAATGATGATAGTGCAAGAAAAGAAATCCGCGATTGCAATTATGCGTACATTTGGTGCAACAAGTGGAAGCATTATGCGCATATTTTGTGCTTGTGGTCTATTAATCGGTTTTACGGGAACTTGTCTTGGCTGTATTATAGGTGTCGTTTTTTCTCTCAATATCGAAAGCATTAGAGTGTTTTTAGAAAACATTACTAATGTCAAGCTGTTTGATCCTATGATATACTTTTTTTCAAGTTTGCCAGTAATATTAGTTCCTCAAGATGTAGTGAACATTTCTGCACTTGCATTATTCTTATCATTTTTAGCGACAATTGCTCCTGCATTACAGGCAGCTGCACAAGATCCTGCGGAGATATTACGTTATGAATGATACTCAGCAAAAGTACATAGGTTGGTTCTTAATTGTATTGTTATTTACCGGTTACATCACAATAAATAACATAATCTTTTTAAAAATAAATCAGCAAGAGAGTGAAAACAATGTGAAAGCTTTAACGGAAAACATGGATGAATTTAGAATGTTGCTTGAAGTTAATCAATCTAGAATAGAAAAAAAGATATTTGACCTCAAGAGAAGTCAGCATACTCAATGTGAGCAAGGTGATAATAACTCAAGATGTAAGAACCTTGCAAAATTGCTATTACTTGTGGTTAAAATGAAGAATTCGTTATTGCGAGAAGCAAAATTTGATAACCATATAAATTCAATAAAGCCTTTGATATCAGAGCTTGACGATCCAGAGATAGAAAATGCAGTAGATGAATTAGAAAATTTGAAAGAGATAAATACCTTACACGAATTGAAGTTATCTTTTGAAAAAACTATTGATACTATCGATTACAACAAAAGTACATTGTCTAAAAAAATCATTTCAAACTGGATAAAGGTAGACGACCGAAATGATCCATTAAGAGTAAAATTCGCAGAAATTGAGGAGTCAATAAATGATAATGATTGGCAAAATATAACTGTTACAGTAAGCAATTTAACGCATTCAGAATTCAAGCCATGGCTGAATAAATTGAATGGTTTTATTGTAGCTTCTAAGAATATTTCAACAATATATCATCACTTATTACAATATATCTCATGATTTATTTTATAATTTTCGCTTTTTCGTTTTTATTTGGTATATGGGTCAAGGTAAGTGGTGAAGTAATAAAATTGGAATTAGGCAATTACACTATAAGTATTGATCTATATTTCATTATTTTTACTTGTGTAGTTTTATTATTTTTATTAATTACACTTGTACGCTTTTTTTCCTCCATTTCATCAACATTTGCCAACATAAGAAATAGAAGAAGGGATAGGGAAGAATTGCTTCTCTTTGAAGCTTTCTTTAGCATAGACTTAGACAATATAGAGAATGCCCAAAAGCTAGTTAAAAGTCTGAGTGAGGAGAGCGATAGGTTGTCTTTAATAAAGCTCTTTAACTCAGGTAAGACGGGAAATTACAGCTTTTTCAGTAACGGTTTAACAAATATTGCAAATAAAAATCGTAACTTAGCTCTACTTCTAGCCAATAAGCTGATTGTCCACCTCAAACAAGAAAAAGTAGTCTTTCAAAAATTTATAGAATATTGCTCTAGTTCAATTAACGATAAAATGCTATCTATTCCCTTTCAAATAGAGCATTGCATATTGAAAGAAGATTGGATTAATGCAATTTTGAGGTTGAAGGAAGCAGTTAAGTCCAATATTTTTCTCCCCTTTGATCATAAAGAAATGTTTGCAGTGTTTTATTGCGCTTTAGCAAAGCAATATGAAAGTAAAGGAAATTTTAAGGAGGCTATAAAGTCTTTATTTAGAGCACAACGTTATAGTGCAATTTTTCAGCCCATCAATTATTTAAAGGCAGAATTATATATTAAACTTGGAAAAATCAGAAAAGCTTCTGCAGTGCTAGAGGCAGAGTATACAGTAAATCCTACTCCTCAGTCAGCTAAAATGTACATCAATTTAAATAGTAAAGGTGCTGAAAGACTATACAACTTACGCCCTGATTATTATTTTAGTTACTGTTTACTTGCTTTGTCCTCAATGAGTTCAGGTAAATATGATCTTGCAAGTCAATATTTAGACACTGCTATGAAAAAAGCTAATTACATGTCAATCTACTTTATTGTAATACAACTCAAGGTTACATTGCAAGAACACGACAAGGTAATTTATTGGCTAAACAAGATGGACTCAGAAGCTTTACCTGATCCAGGCTGGAAATGTAAAAATTGTAACAGGGAACTAGAACAATGGGATCATAAGTGTTCAAGTTGTAATAGTTTTAATTGTGTTTATTATATATTATAAAATTCCACAAAGTGTAGAAATTACCATTAGGCTACTTTCACATTGATATTGCTGAAGTTAGAGCACTTTCTTAATATAATCCTTATCTCCAAACAATAAACCTGCAAGTTTCTTAGCTAGACTTGGTTTTAATGTCAAAAAAACTTGCTTTTAGACACTAACAGTTATATATTTTAATAAATCAGGGTTGTATACAAAATGAAGAGCTTAAAGGAATTATCCTTAAGAATTAAGAATATTAGGTCTGTACAGAAAACCACGAAAATAATGCAAATGGTTTCTGCAGCAAAGTTGTTACAAAGCCAAAAGAAGTTATTAAATTCAAAATTATATGTATCTAAGCTGCATAACATTATTTTTTCATTAATGCTATCAGTTGATCAAGAATTACTGGCAAAAATTCTAAATGTCAGTAACGACGGTTCTTACCTAGTATTCATTATTGCGTCTGATCGTGGCTTGTGCGGCAACTTTAACTCTTCTATTGTCAAATTTAGTCAAGAGCGTGTAAATAAGTCAATCGCAAATGGCAAAAAAGTAGATATTGTATTTCTTGGTAAAAAAGCTTTTGATGTAGGTAAAAATAGATTTGACTCTAAAAGTATCTTAAAAATTGAAAATAGTAAGGGAATCACGTTAAAGCACGTAGAAGCTTTGGTTGATGGTATAGATTTAAGTAAATACGATAAAGTTAAAGTTTTTTATAGTAAATTCTATAATACCTTCACGCAAAAACCAATGTTGGAAACAATAAAACCATGGAGTAAAGACTCATCCTTGATTGATAGCTCTCTGGCTGGTCCAACAACAGATTACGGCTATGAGTATGAACCACAAAATATTGAATTTATTTTAAAATCTTTAGTTCAAGATTACGTTGTAATTGCTCTTTACTCTGCTTTACTTGAAAGTGCAACGAGTGAGAATAGTGCTAGAATGGTTGCTATGGAATCAGCAAACAGAAACACTAAAGAGATACTGAACAAATTAGCATTGCTTTATAATCGTTCTCGTCAAGCAGCGATTACGACTGATTTAATTGAAGTTATAGGTGGTGCAGAATCTTTATAGAAATCTAAGGAATAGAAAATGAATATATTAAATATTGCAGCAGATATTACTAAACTAATAAAAAAGCAAAATCAAGATGCGGAAGTTACAATATATGAAACTAATAAGACTTCAGTTTCTCAGCGTCTATCAAAAATTGAGCAAATATCACAATCTAAAAATTGCACTGTAGGAATCAGAGCTATAGCAGGTAAAAACAAAGCTGCGTATATTTCTACAAACGATTTGAATAATCTGAGTGATACAGTAAGCCAAGTGGTAGAAATGGCAAAGAATGCGCCAGAAGATCCTTGCATTAATTTTGCTGTAAATGGTAGTAATTATATCTCTTCTGCAGATTTAAGTATCTCAGATAATAATGTTGTAACCGTTGATAACCTAAAAGAAATTGCTGAAGCTGCAGAAAATTCAGCCCTTGCACATAAGAGTATCACTAATTCTGAAGGAGCCTCTTCTTCATACGCTTTAGTGAATACAGTATTATCGACTGTTTCTGGTTTTATTGGCTCGTTTAGTAAATCAACCTTTGCTAATCAGGTCTCTGTTGTTGCTGGAAGAGAAAGTGAAATGAAGGTTGGTTACGATTATGATATAGCATGTAATTTTAGTGATTTAAAGTTGCCAGAGTTAATGGGAAAAGAAGCAGCAAAAAGAGCAGTTGATCAATTGAATTCACGTACAATGAAAACTGGTAAATTTCCAGTTATTTTTGAAAAAAGAGCAGCAAAAGGGCTAGTAAAAAGTTTTGCTTCTGCTATAAATGGGAGCAGTATTATAAGCAACAGTTCTTTCTTGAGGGGTAGTTTAAACGCTCAGATTTTCAACGATAGAATTAATATTATCGATGATCCATTGTTGCCAAGAGGCATAGCATCGAGACCATTTGATGGAGAAGGGATAACTAGCAAGAAAAATATATTTGTAAAAAACGGAATATTACAAAATTGGATTTTAGACTTATACTCGGCTAGAAAATTAGACTCAGAAACAACCGGAAGTGCAACTCGTGCAAGTAATGCTGCAGTTATTCCTGCAGCTAGTAACCTCTACATTGAGAATGGTGATGTATCGTTTGAAGAATTAATTCAGGAAGTGAAAGAGGGAATATATGTAACTGATTTATTTGGTTTTGGTGTCAATTTAATCAATGGCGATTACAGCCAAGGCGCTTCCGGATTTTTTATAGAAAATGGAAAAATAACGTATCCAATACATGAGATTACCATTGCTAGCAATTTGAAGGATATGTTTAGCAATTTAGTCGTTGCAGATGATCTAACTTTTTGTGGGCAATTTAATTCACCAACGATTAAAGTTAGCGAAATGACGGTTGCAGGTTCGCTTAACGATTAAAAAATTTATTTGCATCAAGTACAACAATTGTGTATTATTGTCATGTAATGTTAAGAATAGACTATGGAGTATAAAGGTTTAGTTTCAATAGCTAAGCTTAAAGCATTCTCAATCGTAATTTCAAAGTTTTTCATCACATTAGTAATGTTAGTTAATAATTTAGGAGTTGTTTAAATGGAATTTGGTAATGTAAAATGGTTTAATGCCGAAAAAGGCTATGGTTTCATCAAGCCAGAAGGTAAAGGGGGTGACGTTTTTGTACATATTAGCACATTGGAACGTTCGGGAATAAGACCTGAGGCACTTAAAGGAGAGAATAAAGAGAAGGGAATAAAAGGAGAAAGGGTGAGTTATGAGGTTAAAGAGGAGCGCGGTAGAAACGGAGAAGATAAAAAATCTGCAATAAATTTAAGATTGGAAGATTAATCTATTATGAAGTCTTTTAACAGGATTAACGTATTGTGAATAATTTTCATGAGATGGGTCTCCCAGCTTCGCTTAGACAAGCTCTAGATAAAAATAATCTTTTCGTCCCAACTCCGATTCAAATACAAGCGATTCCCTTAGCGCTACAAGGTAAAGATATTCTCGGATCTGCTCAAACGGGGACTGGAAAAACTTTAGCATTTGCTATTCCGTTGGTTGCTAAGTTGCTGAATGAGCCTAACACTGGTTCAGCTTTAGTCATCGTGCCAACCAGAGAGCTTGCGCATCAGGTAACAAATGAGATAAGAAAACTCTTATCTCAAAATTCTGCACTAAGGGTTGCTTTGTTGATTGGTGGTGAGCCTATTTTTAGGCAGCTAAATCAGCTTCAGAAAAAACCACAAATTGTAATAGGTACTCCTGGTCGTATTATAGACCATATTGAGCGTAAAACTTTGATTACTCGCAATGTTAGCGTTCTTGTGCTTGATGAAACGGATCGTATGTTTGATATGGGCTTTGGAGTTCAGATTGAAGAAATTATGAAGCATTTGCCTAAAATAAGGCAAACTCTTATGTTTTCTGCAACTCTTCCTGGAGATATAGTAAAACTTGCTGAGAAGTACCTTAATCGACCAGAACGTATTTCTGTTGATTGTGAGGTTACAACTTCTGTAAAAATTAAGCAAGAAATTGTTTATGCATCAGAATCAGAAAAATATGAAAAGCTTGTTACACAACTATGTCAGCGCGAAGGATCAATCATTATCTTTGTCAAAACAAAGCGAGGAGCGGATCAGCTAGCTAACAGATTGCACAAAGATGACTATAGCGCTTTAGCAATTCATGGTGATTTAAGGCAGCACAAGCGCGAAAGGGTCATTAATTCTTTTCGTCGTGGCCGTAATCAAATCATGGTTGCAACAGATGTTGCTTCTCGCGGCCTTGATATTCCCCACATTCAACATGTTATCAATTATGATGCACCACAATCGCAAGCTGACTATATTCATCGTATAGGTAGAACTGCACGCGCTGGAGCTGAAGGGTATGCGCTATCTTTTGTTACACCTCAAGATAAGAGAAGACTGCCTGCACTGGCAGACAAAGAAGGAGAGCTAAATTTTGATTGTAGTGTGCAATTTAAAAAACGTAACAGCAAAAAGGTCTTTAAAAGGCCAAGTACGTTAAAGACTAAATACGGTAGAAAAAAGATCAATGCATTTAAGAAGAAAAGCAGAGTACTAGAAAAAGCGTATTAAATAGGATTTACCTACAATTTGATAAGCGTAAAACTCGTCATTCCGCTACTCATTAGCGGAATCTATGCTGAGATATTGCGGTGCTATGACGTAGATCCAGAGTGGGATTCAAATTGGCTACAGCGAACTGCTGGATTTCAATTTTTTTAATAATTGTGTGCTATTCATTATATATGAGTTCCCACTTTTAAAGAGAATAGGAGATGATTTCCAAAAACTTAGAGGCAAGTTTGAATAGAGCACTATTCATTGCTTCTAATTTTAATCTTAAATATGCGAAAGTAGAACATTTATTGCTGGCGTTAACTAAAGACGTGGATGTAAATTACGTTTTATCAAGATGTAATATCAGAGCCGATGAAATCATAAATATGGATAACATTCTATCAAGGTGCAATATTAAGGCTAATGATTATAATAATAATATAAAAGGGTTTTTACAAAGTAATTCTGAATTGATTATCAGTGGAGTTAAACCTAGCTCAATGTTTCAATGCATAATACACAGAGCAATAATACGGGCTCATAGCTTGGGAAAAAAAGAAATAAATGGAGCAAATGTTCTAGTAGAAATTTTGTCTAGGCAAGACTTATACGTTGAAAATCTATTGCAGAAACAAAATGCGAAAGATTCCAATTTGATTTACCATATATCTAATATGAAATACTCTAACGATATAGATGAATACACCACCAATCATAAAGTAAAACTTGATAAAAATAATGACGCTCCTACTACAGTAAATAAAGGTGAGCTACTAAAAGATGAGGAAATTCTACAAAGTTATTGTAAAAATTTAAATGACTATGCAAGAAGCAAAAAAATAGATTATGTTATTGGTCGTGATTATGAGTTAAATCGCACTATAGAAATATTATTGAGGCGTAGAAAAAACAACCCTTTGTATGTTGGAGACCCAGGTGTTGGTAAAACAACAATAGTTGAGGGTTTGGTACTCAAGATCATTGAAGGCAGTGTTCCGAGTGTGCTCAGGTCCAGTATAATTTATGCTTTGGATTTAGGATCACTCCTTGCAGGGACACGCTACAGAGGTGATTTTGAAGAGAGAATAAAATCCATAATAAAAGCGATTGAGGCAAAACCAGGTGCTATCCTTTTTATTGACGAAATACACACTATCATTGGAGCAGGTTCTACAAGTGGTAGCTTTCTTGATGCCGGTAATCTGCTCAAACCTGCACTTGCAAGAGGTACACTGCGTTGTATAGGTGCAACTACATATAGAGAATACAGCACTAGTTTTGAAAAAGATAAAGCACTAGCGAGAAGGTTTCAAAAAATTAATGTTAAAGAATCTTCTGTTAATGAAACGATAAAGATACTAGATGGTATAAAGCACTACTATGAAGGGTATCATGGAGTATATTATACAAAGAATGCCATTAGGTCTGCGGCCGAACTTTCGCATAAGTATATTACTGGGCGAATATTACCTGATAAAGCGGTTGATGTTATTGATGAGGCAGGGGCATATTGTAAATTGCTAAGAAACAGGGGTAAAATTGTAAATAGTAGAGATATTAAGAATACCATTACTAGAATTACAAATGTGCCTTGTGGATCTGAATCTGATGATTTGCAGAAAGTAAAGTCTTTAAAAGCTAATCTAGAGAAAGTGATTTTTGGCCAAGAGCAGGCAATAGAATCTCTTGTTAATTCTATTAAAATTGCTAAATCTGGGTTGAGAAATTACAATAAGCCTTTAGCAAATTATCTTTTTGCAGGACCAACCGGTGTTGGTAAAACCGAGCTAGCAAAACAATTAGCAGAAAGCATGGGCATGAATCTTATACGCTTTGATATGTCCGAATATATTGAATCTCATACGATATCAAGGATGATTGGTTCTCCTCCTGGATATGTAGGTTATGATCAAGGTGGATTACTCACAGAGTCTGTATCTAACAATCAATATAGTGTTGTGCTGCTTGATGAAATTGAAAAGGCTCATAGCGATATCTATAATATATTGCTACAAATTATGGATTATGGCTGCGTTACAGACACTTACGGACGTAAAGTTAACTTTTCCAATATAATTTTAATTATGACAACTAATGCAGGAGCAGTTGAACGCAGCAAAAGTTTTGTTGGCTTTGGGCATAAAAATTTTAACATTGGTGATAGTGAAAAAGCGATAGAACAGGTTTTTAGCCCTGAATTTCGTAATCGTCTTGATGCGATTATTTCTTTTTCCGACTTAAGTACGGATGTGATTTTGCATATTGTGGATAAATTTGTCCTAGAACTGAAAAAGCAACTGACACAAAAAGGCATAAACTGCTTGGTAGAGGATGAAGTGAAATCTTATCTTGTACAAATGGGTTATAGTAAGGAAATGGGAGCACGTCCGATAGAGAGACTTATTGAAAAAGAGATAAAAAGTTACTTAGCGGAAGAAATACTGAATCGTAAATTAATAAAAGGAAAGAAATTAAGAATCTATATGAATAAAGTAGAAAATAAAATTGCTTTTGATATAGTTTAAAATCCTTGTATTGAACTTCATCTTTGTTACAATCTATAACTTAAATTCAATTTGAATTATAGTGATAAGTGATAAAGTAAAACAAGTCCTAAGCTACTACGAAAGTGAAAACCCTGGGGTAAAAGCAAATCTTACTCGTATTCTCATGCATGGAAAGCTTGGCGGCACTGGCAAATTAGTAATTCTCCCTGTAGACCAAGGGTTTGAACACGGGCCAATAAAAAGTTTTGAAGTTAACCCTGATGCTTATGACCCACATTATCATTTTCAGCTTGCAGTTGATTCGGGAGTAAGTGCATATGCTGCTCCACTTGGTATGATTGAAGCTGGTGCTTCAACTTATGCTGGAATGCTCCCACTTATTTTGAAACTTAATAGTTCCAACTCCTTACATTCGAAGAATCTGACTTCTGATCAAGCAATAACCTCTTCTGTGAAAGATGCACTGCGTTTGGGCTGCTTGGCTGTTGGATTTACTATATATCCTGGTTCTGCTAAGTGTTTCGATATGATGGAGGAAGCCCGTGGAATCATAGCTGAAGCCAAATCTTATGGGCTTGCAGTAGTGCTATGGTCTTATCCACGCGGTGAAGGGATTTCCAAAGAAGGTGAAACAGCAGTTGATGTTATTGCCTATGCTGCGCACATGGCAGCTTTGCTTGGCGCTAATATAATAAAAGTAAAACTTCCAACTAAATATTTGGAAAGGGAGAAAATAGAAACAGAAAATATTGAATTATTACCTAAAAGAATTGAATATGTTAAAAGATCTTGTTTTGCAGGAAAAAGAATAGTAGTTTTTTCTGGTGGCGAGTCGAAATCAGTGAATGACATATGCAATGAAGCGAAAGAAATTAAGCAGGGTGGTGGTAATGGTTCAATCATTGGACGTAACACTTTCCAACGCAAAAGGGAGGAAGCTTTATCTATGCTAAAAGATATAATGGATATCTACACATAAAAAACGGCTGGGTGGCAGAATGGCTTATGCAGAGGACTGCAAATCCTTTTATACCGGTTCAATTCCGGTCCCGGCCTCTTTCATTTTCTATATCTTGTAAAAGTTGCTCAATTCAACAGTAGCTTTAAGTGTGTAACCTATAGAGAAAATTATTCATAAGTAAAATCAATTTCTTTTCAAGTTATGGTTATACTCTTATAGCGTTTCATGGTAAAAAATAAACTAAAAATAAGCAAAGTGTTTTACAAAATGATATTACGTGATTTATTGTTTTTACTGCCGCCCGAAGTTGCTCACTCTTTGGCAATTATGGCATTAAAGAAAATACCTTATAAGAATCCTATAGAGCTACCAGAATCTTTGAGTGTGAATTTTTTTGGTAATAAGCTCAGAAGCCCCGTGGGTCTGGCTGCAGGTTTTGACAAGAATGCAGAAGTTATAAGGCCTATGCTTTCATTTGGTTTTGGATTTATTGAAACTGGTACTGTAACTCGTAATCCACAATATGGAAACAAAAAACCAAGAATTTTTCGGTTAATTAAAGATCAAGGGGTAATTAACAGATTGGGATTTAACAATAAAGGAATAGACTACTTTCTTAAACAAATAGATAAAACCAAGCTTGATGATTGCATTTTTGGCATCAACATAGGAAAAAACAGTACATCAAAGGACCAAATCAGCGATTATGTTGACTTAATAAAGATAGTATATGGAAAAAGCAATTATATAGTGCTGAACATCTCATCCCCAAACACGCCTAATTTACGCAATCTGCACAATAAGCAAGAATTATCGGAATTGTTGAAATCCGTAACTCTAACCCGGAAATCAATTGATAATTCTAAATCCATACCAATAATATTAAAAATCTCACCAGATATAGATCAGCAAACGAAAGAAAATATCGCTGAGCTTGCGTTGGAATATAAGATTGACGGATTAACAGTGAGCAACACTACGATCAGTCGGAATAACTTACATTCCCACCACAACGAGAGTGGTGGGTTGAGTGGCAAACCGCTGTTTAAACTTTCAACCGAGTTATTGAGCGATATGTACAAACTTACTAAGGGCAAAATATTGTTGGTAGGATGCGGAGGAATCTCAAGTGGTGCTGATGCATATAAAAAAATAAAGGCAGGAGCTTCTTTGGTGCAGTTGTACACTGCTCTCATATACCACGGACCTCAAGTTGTAAACAAAATTAATCTAGAACTTGCAGAACTAATAAGGAGAGATGGATTTAGTAACATTAGTGAGGTGGTGGGTTGTATACATTAAGCATCTTCTCTGTCACCTAAGTAGCCGACACTGGAATAACATCGATGAATCATTATTCAAATAATGGTTATGCAAGAAGTCTATTAAACTGTATATTTTGGAAGTTGTTGGTATTATTTTAATAAAACAAAACTAATTCTTTGGTATAAAGGTGTGGTAGGAAGTGTTATTCTTTTAAATAATGGGTATGAAGAGTTTGAATGATGCAATATCTAAGATCATTGATTATAAATTTACAAATTATGCAATATTAGAAGAGGCACTAACTCACCCAAGCGTAAATAAAAGGAATAGCAAAAACCAGATTGTAAGCTACGAAAGACTAGAGTTTTTGGGCGATAGTGTTTTGAATATGGTTGTATCTGCCACACTGTTTAAACTATTTCCTGAAGAAAAAGAAGGAGCATTGGCAAAAAGAAAGACGGATTTAGTTTGTGGCAACACCATTGCTAATGTTGCTAAAGAAATAAAATTAGGCAGCTTTATCATCATGAATAATAGTGAACGCTGCAATGGAGGGAGATGTAACTTAAAAAATTTAGAAAACTCGCTTGAAGCACTAATAGGTGCAATTTATATTGATGGCGGGCTTGAAAATGTTGAAAAATTTATTATCCAATATTGGGAAAAGCTAGCTAAAGGCATGCTTGACCCCCCTCAAGATCCTAAAACCTCACTGCAAGAGTGGACTCAGAAAAACAAATTGCCTTTACCAGAGTATGAGCTTGTAAAACAAACTGGACCAGCGCACAATCCTGAATTTACTATATCAGTTTGCATAGAAGATTATGGTAAAGTTTCTGCATGCGCTTCTAGTAAAAAGATTGCTGAACAAAAAGCTGCTGAGTTGATGCTAGAAAAAATTGGAAAAGACGCTTCAGTTTAGGCAAAATAGGCATTAATGTAAATTTTAAGGAAGCTAATAGCGTTTAGGGTAAATGGTCAATTTAAGGAGAAGCATAGTATTATTCATAAAAAAGTTGATCTACCAAAAATCAAGCCTTATGTAGTGGAATATCAATGGCTGTTGTCGGAGATGCGGAAAAAAAGAAGTAGCAAGTTACCAAAAGGTGTTATGCCAGATACATTTGGTCCAAGAGTTGTTTTGTGAAGTTGACAGAGTCAAGGAGAATGAAAGTTTTAAAAAATAGCATATTTTTTAATTATAAAAATTTGATATTAACTGTTGTTGGTTGATTGAGTAAAAACCAGTGAATGGTCACGTTAAAACATATTTTTAAATTTCTGCCAAAATCCTGGTTTATTATCATTAACCTTTGTAAATGTTATATTTAAACTGTATTTCGGATCATTTGGCACGTCGTATTTTATGCTAAATGTTGAAACTTTATCGTTATTGTAAATATGTACATCATCATATGATAGCTTTGTTGTGTAACACTTTACATACTTTTGCTTATCATGCACTAAATCACCTGACTCCCTTTCTAGTTCCACAAATTTCGTTTTTTTCTGACATTCCTTCATTTTTATTAAATCCTTATCTAGTGATATTGAAACTGGCAACGTATTTCCAGCATATTCTTTAGCTAAAAGTTCACTTTGAGGATACATTTTTATTTCCCTGCCAAAATGTGAGTCTATGAAATTATTACTCCAAAATTTATCGCCAGAATGCACGTACTCATCAGTAGCATACGGCACCCCACCATAATTGCATTGAACTTTGTAATCTCCAACACCGTTGTTTTGAAAAAAATCATGAATAGCAGTGTAGCTACCGGCAGCATCATTTATATAATCCATTACTTTATTCCTTAAATTTTTAGTTCATTATATCATAATCATTATGCCAATCAATCAAAAAAGCTCTCCCTTGCTGTTTTTAAAACTGATTTTGAGCAAGCGCTCTCGATTAGTTGGGAGCGTATTTGTAAGATTGTGACATTCGTGCCTCCCAGTTTTTCACATACTGCTGAATCAATTCAGGATAATCTGTAATAATTAATAAATTTTCAGCATTTCCTTTTTTAGCTGTCTTACTAAGGTTAAATGACCCTGTGATGACTTTTTGATTGTCAACAATCATTATCTTATTATGAGCAATCTTTGGCTTATCATCGATCCAAATTGGTACTCCACCTGAAAATAATTCATTTATAACACTATATTTTGAGTAGAGTTGCGATTTATCTAAGATGACTTTAACATCAACACCGCGTTCTTTAGCATTAATCAAAGATTTTGCAACTGTTCCAAGAGTAAATGTATATTCTTGAACTAAGATAGATTTTTTAGACTGATCTATTACGTTGATTATCGGTACAGCACAATCTTCTCCAGGTGAAAAGCAAACCGTAGCTTTTGGGCAGGGCGAAAATATAAAACCCGCATAGTAATACAGAGAAAAACACATTAACAAGAATAAAAAGTGAAAAAGCCTCACAACAACCCACCCCCGGATATACGGCGATAGGCTACATTATAATTTAATCACCTGTCAATAGACTTCTTGCATAGTTTTTGGCAACAACCGTTAGAAACGAAAAAACTTACTTGACAAACTCCGCCAGCCCCCTTATCATGAAACTGAAGGTATTCAGTTATCTTCATCTGTGCAGATTAAACAGCAAGAAAACAACGTAGTTGGCGTCTTATTTTTAATTTTTTGCACTATGTGCACCTTATGTCTTCACAATATTTCTAGGTTTTTACCTACACAAGCTGAAACGCGCTTATAAGTCGTTTAAGACAGTATAGTACGCCAATTTGCAGGATTAGGGAGTGACAACTAGCTAACACGGGGTTTCTTTTGCCTTTTTTTCTGCTTAGTAAATTTCTTAAACATTTAAACTAAGGTGAGTTGCATTTAAAAGCAGCTAAATTGCAGTGTTTAAGACTTAAAAAACGCCAATGTTCTAAAATAGATATTAGCTGGGGCTTCTTTTGCCTTTTTTTTCGCTTGGTAAATTTCTTAATGTTTATAGCTAACATGAAGCTAAGTACGAACTTTGTTAAATACAACAAATGGTGTCATCCCAGTGCTCCTTTTTTTGTCATCCGAGTAGCTGACACTGGGATCTATTTTGCATGTAACTCCAATTGTGTTTTGGCATAAAACGCGACGCGTATTAGACTTATTTGCAAGCAAAGCTTGCTAGATCCAAGTAGTCAGGGCACTGGGATGACATCATAGGGACACTGGGATGACACCCTGACAATCGTCATCCCGCTACTTGTTAGCGGATGAGATACCGCGGCGGTATGACGGTTCGTGGCGGTATAATGAAGCTTGAAAGCGGATCACCTTTCACGACCCGTGTTTACTTCATTCACTTTAGGAGTATTAACAGGCGTTATTGCCGGGTTCTCAAGCTTTGTTGCCTGCTTCAAACCCTCGCTTACACTTTTGTCCTTTAAAATTTCATCAAGCTGCTTACTCTTTTGTTGCTCTTCGTTATTTGACGTATCTCTTTGAGCATCTTCTTTCATGCCACGAGCATTCTCTACATCCTTTTCACCTTCACCTAAAAATTTTTCTAATATTTTCTTAACAAAGCGCTTCAGAAGACTCAAAAACCCTTCTTCTTTTTGATTTTCTTGTGGTTGAGGCGTGGTATCTTTTTTGTCCGGCTCAGTGTTGAGCTTCTCTTTTACAGAACTCTTGCTCACTGAGGGATTAACGGTTTGTGAATCGTGCTCTGATGCTGTTTGCACAGAAGCTTCAGTAGTCTTTTTTTGTGTATTATGTTCAAGGTCTTTAACTGCTGTTGTAGTTTTTCTCGGAGTGTCTTGGAGTTTTTTGTCACTTTTTGGCTCTGCAACTTTTTCACTTGTGAAGATGCCCTTCCCTTTATATTGTTGGTCAAGCTCAGCAATTCTTTCAAAATCTTGACGTGCTTTTTCATCTGCACGTCCTTCTTGACTTTCAAGTTTCTGATTCAATTCTGCAACGTTTTTCATCTTGTTCTCAAGCTCCTTACTTTTCACAGCTTTTAGAGCCTTTGTTCCTTTTGCGATATAATTAACCTTCTCTTCTAATGAGGTACCTTCTGGAAAAGCACCTGGAGAACGTTCAAAGACGTCTTTAAACTTTTTTTCAACACTTTCTTGAGATGTCTGGGCCATACCTATTACCTATTAAAACATATCATATAACCAGTATATTAGCTAATTATATAAAAAACAGTTAACATAACTTGTGGTAGAGCGTCCTATTTATATCTTTTTCATTAAAATGCTATTTACTTATTAACTTAAAATATATAACAATATAGAAATGAAAAACAGCCCATTAGCAGTAGTATTCGATTGGGATAATACCTTAGTTGACACTCAAGATAACATTTTTAATGCTATTAAACATACCATAAACTCAATGGGGTATAGTAATAAAGCTGCTGATAGAAATTCCCATGAGTCGAGAAAGAGCTATATGGTCAATTTATTTGGCGATCAGTGGAAAAAAGCGAATCAGATATATCAACAATATTTAGATGATGCACTATTGCAAAACATTGCTCTGAATCAAGGAGTAGAGAAAATGTTGCAGACACTGAAAAGCCACAATGTTTATCTAGCAATAGTAAGTAATAAGAAAAATACTAATTTACGTAAAGAAGTTGCCTATTTTAAACTAGATTCTTACTTTGAAAGAGTGGTTGGGTCATGCGATACTGCAGAAGATAAACCATCTGCAACCCCACTGCTATTTGCACTAGAAGAGAGTACGTTGCCTATAAATAGAGAAAATGTGTTTTTCGTTGGTGATAGCATCACAGATGTTCTGTGTGCACAAAATGCCAATTGTTTACCTATTATATACGGTCAATCAATAAGCGGTTATGAAGATTTGTTATGTTTTCAACATTTTGATAAGCTTACAGATTTCATAATAAAATATTTGGAAGATAGGTAATGACAGAGATTGCCAGCATAAAAAGGCGCTTTTGCGCATATTTAATAGATGTAGCAATTTTATTAATTCCAACTTTATTAATTATACTGCTATTAGAGGATTCTCCGTTGATCTTACATCTATCATACATGTGTGTAAATTGTAGTTACTTCACATATTTTATATCTTCAAAGGCCCAAGCAACTCCTGGTCAGCAGTTAATGAATATATATACTATCAATTTAGATAATTCTAAAATAGACTTGAATTTAGCGTTTGACAGAAGCACTTCCCAGTTTTTTCTTCCTCTGTTAAACAGTGTAGTAGTTGTCCTTACTGAACTTTTGCAAGATCAGGAAGTATTAGTGAATGTCTTGAGTGCATTGAAAGTAATGATGGTGCTGCTCACCCTCTATTGGTATCTATAGTATTTTCTAAAATGAATGATAAATTTCCATTATGGTATTACCAACCAAAAGTTGTAAGTCTGTATATTTATGCATTAAAGGTCTGAGGCGGCTTTTGATGGTATTCCAACAATGCTCTATAGGGT
>NZ_CACTIU010000010.1:0-24000 GCF_902713635.1 Wolbachia endosymbiont of Cardiocondyla obscurior
AACATAAAAAACGCCAATATTTTAAAGCAGATAATAACCCCAGGGCTTCTTTTGCCTTTTTTTTCATTTGGTAAATTCCTTAATGTTTATGGCTAAACGACAACCGTCATCCCGCTGCTTGTTAGCGGGATCTCTTGTTAGCGCCGCGGTGGTATGACGTAGGATTGTTGTCATTCCGCTACTTGTTAGCGGGATCTATGTTAAGGTATAGTAGGGGATCTATGTTAAGAGATACCGCGAATGAATCGCGGTATGACGGTGTAATGATGGTTAAGTAATTCGTCATCCCGCTGCTTGTTAGCGGGATCTAGAGATACCGCGAATGAATCGCGGTATGACGGTTCGCGGCGGCGTGACGATAAGCTCGTCATCCCGCTACGTGTTAGCGGGATCTCTTGTTAGCGCCGCGGCGGTATGACGGTTCGTGGCGGTATGACGGTTAAGCAATTTGTCATCCCACTACGTGTTAGCAGCTAAGAGATACCGCGAATGAATCGCGGTATGACGGTTCGCGGCAGTATGACGAGGGAAACCTGACTTGCATTAGCTATATCAAGCTTAAAATGTTGATAATCTTAAATTTCTTTACTAAATTATAATAATAACATAGTTTGGCCTATCAACCAAAAAGAATTAAAAGTATACCTAAGCTAATTATTATCTAAACTAATCGTCGGTTGTGCATCTTGCTCAGAGATTAGGGCAACCAACAAATTATTTATCAATTGAACCTTTTGCTTGCCATCTAATTGTAAGCTTTTATTTTTTTCAAAATGAGCTATTACTTCCTCGACAATTCCTATTGCATTTTGCACTATATGCCTTCTTGCCGAAGTGATAGCATGTGCTTGTTGACGCCTTAACATTGCTTGTGCAATCTCGGACGAATACGCCAAATGCGATATTCTTGCTTCTGTAATCTCAATTCCTGCAATATCTAATCTTTGTTGTAACATTGACCGCAATTCATCTGAAATTTTATCAGAATTTTTACGTAAAGATTCCTCATCGCTTTCGCTATCATACGGATAATTGCTTGCTAATTCTCTTATTACTGAATCACTTTGCACAAAAACAAATTCGTGATAGTTGTTAACATTATAATACGCCTTTGCAGGGCTGTTTACTCTCCAAACAATTACTGCAGAAATCTCTATTGGACTTCCATTGGCATCATTCACTTTTATTTTTTCTGTGTTGATATTTTGAAATTTTAGGGAAACTATATATTTGCTTGAAAAGGGAAGCGTTACACATATTCCAGACTTAAAATAAGTTCCAATATAATGACCAAAAAATTCTATCACTCTTGCTTCATTAGGGTCATTAATAAAAAATCCTTGAAGAAAAGTCAAAATTGAAACGGCAGCAACTCCAAGTGCAATTGTGCTGTCATATGCCAAAAAAAGCAGCGATAAAATTAATCCTAGCGCTATTAGTACAGGAAAAGCCCGAATTTGACTCAAATTTCTATCGTTTATCGTATTCTTATCCATATTGTCTTTAAACTTCTTTTTCACTTGAACTCTCTCTGTTGATCGTTTTGTTTATCTTATTTACAAATAGTTTAAACTCTCTTAATTCATGATCAGGCAATTTTACTTCAGTTTTATGTGCTATCGTAAGCGGATCAATGTGTTTGCCATTATATATAACTTCGTAATGTAAATGGGGTCCTGTTGCAACACCAGTGCTACCAACATAAGCGATGATCTGCCCCTGCTTTACTTTAGAGCCTAACTTTATATCGCCACTAAATCTACTTATATGCGCGTAACAGGTTGAATATTCATTTTTGTGTTTTATTTTGATGTAATTTCCATAGCCACCATTCTTTCCTATATATTCTATCACACCCTCTGCAGCAGCGTATATGGGAGTGCCAAGTTTAGCTGCATAATCCACTCCTTTGTGAAAAACAATTTTACCGCGAATAGGGTGCTTTCTATTGCCAAATTTTGAGGATATGCGATAATCTCCATTTAAAGGATTTGCAAAAATTTCGCCATTTTTTAAGCTTATTCCTTCTTTATTAAAATACCTTTCTTTGCCGTCTTGCGATTTATAATGATATAAACTAATAGCTTTCTTGTTTATTGTCAGTGAAGCATATAAAATTTTTTCTTCAGTCTTCTGATTATTAGGCAATCTCTCAAAAAGAACCTCCAATTTACTCTTCGGCACAATGTCTTTTTTAAAATCAACACCGAAATCTTTATATATGTTGATCAATTTCACCACTGTATTTGGCGCCAACCCTTCCGTGGCAAAAAAGGAAGATTTTATGGTACTGGATATGAATAACAACTTTCTATCACTTTCTGTCGTCAAAGTAGCTTTTTTTTTTCTGATTCCATGCTGGAATGGCTGTGCAAGATCTGTTGATGTTTCAGCGGTATATAACGGTAAGATAAAGAGCAGCATAAATACAATCAGCTTCATCATTTAAACAGCATCAACAAAAGTAAAATTACCTTCCACATACTGTACATCATCATTATCTTCTAATTCTTCAACCAATGCAGATAATTTATCAATCAACTCTTTATCGCTAATTTCAATCAGATCTTTTGGCTGCCATGAAAGACGAGCAAGTTCTGGTTCTCCGAATTTTGCATAAAAGGCATCGCGTACTTTACCAAAATCTTTTATTTCACAAGTTATAACGTGTAATCCTTTTTTGTCATTTTCCTCAACATTCAATACTTCTAATTCGATTCCATGACTGAATAAATCATCAAAATTCACACCCTCTGCTTTATAGACGATTAAGCCTACATGATCGAAAAGGTAACTAACACTTCCTGTTTCTCCTAAATTTCCACCTTTACGAGAAAAGATATAACGTACCTCAGAAGCAGTACGGTTGCGGTTATTAGTCAAGGCATGGACAATGAGTGCAGTGCCAGAAGGCCCATGACCTTCATATTGTATTTCCTCGTAATTTTCTCCAGCAACGTTACCAGTTGCATTTTTTATTGCTGTTTCTATTTTATCTTTTGGTAGATTTTCCTTGCGTGCAGCAAATATAGCAGAGCGAAGGCGCGGGTTGAGTTCGGGATCGGGCAGCCCTTGCTTTGCAGCAACTGTTATTTCTCTAATCATCTTCGTAAATTTTTGAGAGCGCTTTGCATCCTGAGCGCCTTTCCGATGTTTTATATTTGAAAATTGTGAATGACCAGCCATATTCAAATAGTTAAAAACCTAATTATATATCAAAGCATAGAAAAAGCTAAAGCAAATTTTCAAGCCTCCGGCTTGGCATCTTGCAGGTTTTCTGCTAATAACATACTTTCATACTGCTCAGCTTCTAAGTCAAGGCCAATAGCTGAATGGGCTGCTATTAAATAGTTAATAGACTTAGAAAAATATTTAGAATCCTTATAGCTTGCCATATTCTGGAAACGCTTAATTGCTGCTAAATATTCACCACGCCTCAGGTAAAATTTACCGATAGAATACTCTTTTGTTGATATATGTTCTGTGATTAATTTTGCTCTTTCCTTTATCTCGTCTACATATTCGCTGCCTGGAAAGAGATTAATGTACTCAGTGGCTAGCTCTAAAGTTTTATATGCAGTTTGCTGTCCAAGTTGCACTTTATTAATTTGCATGTAATAAGATAATACCCTTAAGTAGTATACATATGGTAAATCTTCACCATTTGAATAAACATATATATAATCAGCCATATCACTTGCAGCACTGCTATAGTTACCCATATTATAGTGAGAAACCCCAGATAATAATTTCGCTTTCATTGCCCAATAAGACAAAGGATACAAATCCTCTATCTTATGAAATGCCCTAATAGCTTGTTTATATTTTTTCTGGTCAAAAAGTTCAACTGCTTCTTCATATAGTTCAGTTTCAGTTTTTTCAAGATCATTCGCATACGATTGTGTAAAGGAGCAAATTAGAAAAATAAAGCACGTGATTAAAGTCTTATACATAAGATTTTTTTCGATCAAAATAAAGTATAGACCTAAATATTACTTAAATAAATAAATTTCTTAGGTAATAGCCGGTCCTTCTTCTTTATAACTACGGTCAGAACTACCTGCATTTCTTGATTCACCTCGTCCTTCCACTTTTGGATCTTTCAGCGTCTTACTGTAGGAATGTATAGTTAAGACCTGTACAGCCATAAAAATTGCAATACCTATCAAGCCTAAAGTAGGTCCAACAGCAGGATTTAAGGACGATGCTAATGCTATTAACATTATCCTTCTTATTAAAAATACAGAAGAACCAGCAAGCGCCAATCCGGCTACAGATATATTGCTAGTTTTCTTGCTAGATTTCTCATCAAGATCAGACTTTTCTGTTTCCTTTTTCTTATTTTTTTCATGCTTATCAATATAAGAAACAAGAGTTGCAAGAAAAGCAATTGCATTGGCAAGAAATAAAATTGCATCCTCTGCTGCTTCAAGTGAAGATGTTTCACCCATTATCATACCTACAATAACCAGTGCAGTTGTTATAGCCTCAATATAGATCAAACACTGACCTATATCAGAAATATTGTGCTCTTTTTCCTTTACTTCCTTTCCATTTTCAATAATCTCCAACTCTCGTTCTTTTTGTGCTATCTTCCTATTATTGTAAATTAAATATAGCGTACAAATAAGAGATAAGACTGTAAAAGGTAATATAGTGTGGCTTAGCGCGCCACTTATCACGCCAAGTAATACCTGATCGCTATATGTTTTTTCCAGTTCAATCGCCATCAGCAATGTAAATGGGACCATTGTTGCCAATGATGCACATTTTCTATATAGCTCTCTTTTTTTTAGTGCTAATAGTTCTTGTTCTAGCCTTTCTCTTTTGACTTCTTTATCAACTGTTGGCCAAAAATCCCAAAAAAACTCTTCTAATGGTTCAAAATCTCTTTTTTTCTTATTCTTTCCTGGAACCTTTTTAGTAGAAGAAAATTTGCCACTAGGTATTTTCATAATATTAACCTAATTAGTTGTAAGTTAATATAATTATACACCTTTTTGCTTTCTGAGTCAATATCACTAAGATATTAACTACTCTTGTCTATTAACTATTTCCTAGGAGATTTAACCAATCTGTTTGATGCCGGCTAGGATATAATTATAGCCTGACCACACAGTTACAATAGCTGCAACCCATAAACAAATCGCACCTGTATATTGAATCATATAATAATCGTTCATTATTAGCGCTACTACAGCAACCATCTGCAAAAATGTTTTAATTTTGCCAGCTTTGCTTACAGGTAGACTAACATTTGTAGCTATCAAAAACTCCCGCAAACCCGAGACTAATATCTCCCTACAGATGATGATAATCGATGGTACTATTGTAAAATCATTTATCTTCTGCTTATAAACTAGCATAATTATCGTTGAAACCACTATTAATTTATCAGCAATTGGATCAAATAGCTTGCCAAATTTTGATTGGACTTTCCACGCACGCGCCAAGTAACCATCAAAAAAATCCGTAATGCACGCAAATACAAAGATTGATATTGTTATCAGGCCTGCATATTTATTTTCTATATAAAAACTTAATATTATTGCTGGTACTGCAAGCGCACGAGAAATTGTAAGCAAATTAGGCACGTTTTTCTTAAGCATGTAATACCATTCTACGTAGTAGGTAAACTTATACAGAAGTACACCAGAGTTCACAAGCTAATAGTTTACAATTGAACATTTATAAAAACTCCATATACTTAAAAAATACAAGCTTAAAATATAAGGATGTAATGATGAACGATGATTTAGATAGTACCACAAAACAAGAGGCACTTAATTATCACAGTAGAGGTGGTAAACCTGGTAAAATTTCAATCATGCCAACAAAACCTTTATCTACCCAGTATGATTTGTCACTTGCTTATTCCCCTGGCGTTGCAGCTCCGTGCCTTGAAATAGCTAAAAATCCTGAGGTTGTTTATGATTATACGGCAAAAAGCAACTGTGTTGCTGTCATTTCAAATGGCACTGCAGTGCTTGGACTTGGTAATATCGGTCCTCTTGCTGCAAAACCTGTCATGGAAGGCAAAGCTGTTTTATTTAAGCGTTTTGCTGATATTGATGCAGTTGATATAGAAGTTGGTACAGAAAATATAGAAGATTTTATCAATGCAGTAAGGTACCTTGGGCCAAGTTGGGGGGGGATAAATTTAGAGGATATAAGATCTCCCGATTGTTTTATAATAGAGAAACGTCTGAATGAACTGATGGATATTCCAGTGTTCCATGATGACCAGCATGGAACTGCAGTGGTTGTTGCAGCTGGTATAGAAAATGCTCTTGATATTGTCGGAAAGAAATTAGAGGACGTTAAGATCATTATGAATGGTGCTGGAGCAGCCGGTATTGCATGTTTAGAAATACTAAAGTCCATGGGCGCTAAAAATATAGTGCTGTGTGATAAGCAAGGAGTAATATACAAAGGTAGAAACGAGGACATGAATGAGTGGAAGGAAAAATATGCAATTGATACTTCCGAACGTTCTCTACTTGATACAATAAAAGGCGCTGATGTATTCATCGGACTATCTGCAAAAGATGTGTTAAATGAAGAGATGTTAAAGAGTATGGGCAAAGACCCGATTATTTTTGCTCTTGCCAATCCCGATCCAGAAGTAAGGCCTGAGTTTGCAAAATCTGTGAGGCCAGATGCAATAATTGCAACTGGTAGGTCAGATTACAACAACCAAGTCAACAACGTAATGGGTTTTCCTTATATATTTAGAGGGGCACTTGATGTACATGCAACAACAATAAATGATGAAATGAAAATTGCAGCTGCAGATGCAATAGCAAAGCTTGCCCGTGAGCCAGTACCAGGTGAGATATCTGCAGTCTATGGCGGTCGTAAAATGGGCTATGGACGTGAATATATAATACCTACTCCATTTGACCCAAGATTAATTTCTATAGTAGCTCCTGCTGTTGCAAAAGCCGCAGTTGATTCAGGTGTTGCAAGAAAGGCAATACAAGATTGGAGTAAATATGAAAATCAATTAAAATCTCGTCTTTCTAATGTTCTCAGTACGCTGAATTTACTATCTTCACATATGTAATTTATTGGATAAAGTTAAAAGTGATAAACCAACCCAAACTCTAAGCCATATATGCCAAACCTATTGGTAATGGTTGCAGTTGTTGA
This sequence comes from Wolbachia endosymbiont of Cardiocondyla obscurior, assembly GCF_902713635.1. Taxonomy (NCBI): domain Bacteria; kingdom Pseudomonadati; phylum Pseudomonadota; class Alphaproteobacteria; order Rickettsiales; family Anaplasmataceae; genus Wolbachia; species Wolbachia endosymbiont of Cardiocondyla obscurior. Next base: position 7,153 of record NZ_CACTIU010000010.1, read on the forward strand.
TTCAACACGTGCAGTTTCATCAACTTTACTTCCTCCACCGGCAGGAATATATCCTTCACCAGCTAGTATCTTTATTCCTGGTACAATATCTTTAAATTGGTTATCAAGGATACCAAAATAGCGTAAACCAGCAAATGCTTGAGTTTGTGCTGTAAGTTGGTGATTGATACCAAGTTTTGCTTGGTAAGCCAAGGCATATCTGGTTTTTCCTAGAAATTTAACCCTAGTTACACCTGCACCAATACCAACATATGGGGTGAATGGCATTTTTGCTATATTAAAATCACGATATACATTGACCATTCCAGCTAAGTTATTAAAACCTTCATTTTTCATCTTAAATGCAGCTCTGAACTCTGCTTCAACACTACAATTTTCTTGAATGTGAATATCAACCTTTCCACTTCTCCAAGGTGAATTGCATTCCGCTCCAGTAGACGCATCATTGTGACGACGAAGTTCAATATATCTTGCTTTTTTCTTATCTGAATAATCTTCATCATACAAGTTAGTCTGAGAATATAAGCCTTCAAACTCAACTCTCATATTTTTGAATAAATACCCTATTGCAGCACTACCGGCAAACCCTGGAACATATTTAGGACTGTATCCAGCTTCAATTCGCTCCTTCTTATTAAAACTAAAAACCCCCTCTGTTATATTGTCACCTGCATCTTCTTTTCCTTCTAGAGAACCTATTGCATTGAAGAATGCTCCAAAATAGTTAGCTTTGATGTAAACATTCTCTAAGTTATTTATTTTATCATCGTAAGATAAGCACCTAAATGAAAAAGTTAGCAAAACCAAAGATATGTGAATTTAAATCTTTCGCCCACCACAAAGCCTCCCTGCATAACTTGTCATTCCATTATTATAGTATGCTTCTATTTTTTATGATAGCAACTTTTTATTGCGCTCAATCGTTTTAGATTTATAATGAAAGTATTGTAATTTAAAGCAAATCAATGACTATTGCAATTCACGAATTAGAGAGGATCATCAAACAATCGTTCCCCGACGCTGATATAAAGATTCATGATCTTGCTGGAGATGATGACCATTATCATTTAAAAATAAACTCCAAGTGTTTTCTTGGAAAGACAAAAATAGAACAGCATAAAATGGTATATAAAGCTCTGGAAGGTCAGTCTATACACGCCTTGCAACTGGAAACTAATACTTTAAAATAAGGTGAATTTATGAGCAATTTTGAACAAATAAAAAAAGATATAACAGAAAATGATGTGGTATTGTATATGAAAGGCACTTCTGATTTTCCTCAATGCGGATTCTCTGGACTCGTCGTGTCAATCCTAAAAAAATTGAACGTGAAGTTTAAGTATATTAACGTGTTGGAGAATGATGAAATACGTGAATCTATAAAAAAGTTTTCTGATTGGCCAACAATTCCACAATTATATATAAAGGAAGAGTTTATTGGTGGTTGCGACATCACTCGCGAGATGTACGAAAAAGGCGAACTGCAAAGTTTATTGAAGGAAAAAAAAATTATTGCGGAATAAGTACCAAGAAACCAGTGCCCAGACGCTGGATAACGTAGTATTGCTATGAAAAAGGATCTTATGTCTTAAACCGTATCCGTTCAGGGGAGCGGCAAAATAAGGTAGACAAAGCAAGATAATAATGTTGATGTTAACACTATTGTCAAGTTTACTGGCCTTTCTATTAGTGAAATTGAAGAATTAAGTGTGAGCGGTTACAAATAATTTACCATTTCTTCTGGTTTCACTATCCTTTCAAACTCTTCCTCAGTGAGCAGTTGAAGTTTTGCTGCTGCTTCTTTTAGAGTGATATTTTCTTTATAAGCAAGCTTCGCTATTTTTGCTGCATTGTCGTACCCTATATGCGTATTTAATATAGTGACCAACATCAACGACTGATTCAGTAAATCTTTTATCCTCTCTTCATTTGCTTTAATACCAATTACACATTTTTCTGTAAAATTTAAACTTGCATCAGCTAAAAGTCTTATAGACTGCAAAACATTGTAAATTATCACTGGCTTAAACACATTCAATTCAAAATGACCGTTTGAACCACTAATGGTTACAGCAACATGATTTCCCATAACTTGAGTGCATACCATAGTCACCGCTTCACACTGAGTTGGATTCACTTTACCTGGCATAATTGAAGAACCAGGCTCATTTTCCGGTAACATTATTTCCCCAATTCCGCATCTTGGACCAGAACCAAGCAACCTTATATCATTTGCAATTTTCATTAAACTGACTGCTACTGTATTGAGTGTTCCACTGAGCTCAACTAAAGCATCATTTGCTGCTAGCGCTTCAAATTTATTGCCTGCTGAAGTAAATGGAAGGTTAGTAATTTCTGCAACTTGGCTTGAAAAATCTTCAGCAAAACCCTTTTTAGTATTGAGTCCCGTGCCAACTGCAGTGCCACCTTGTGCAAGCTCATATATATCACTTAAAGTTGATTTTACTCTTTCTATCCCCTTTTTAATCTGGACTGCATAGCCAGAGAACTCCTGTCCTAGTGTTAGGGGCGTTGCATCTTGCAGATGAGTACGTCCTACTTTTATTATATCTTTAAATTCCTGAACCTTATTATCCAGCACCTTATGCAATTTTTCAAGATTTGGAATAAGCAAGCGGTTTATCTGGTCTGCTGCTGCTATATGCATTGCTGTTGGAAAGGTGTCATTTGACGACTGACCATAATTCACATGATCATTTGGATGTATTGGAGATTTACTACCCAAATTACCACCTAAAATCTCTATTGCACGATTGCTGATCACTTCATTCATATTCATATTAGTCTGCGTTCCGGATCCGGTTTGCCAAACAACAAGCGGAAATTCATTATTAAATTTGCCATCTATTACTTCCTTTGCGGCTGCGCAGATTGCGTCCCCTACCTTATTATCTATGCTACCCTGCTTCATGTTAACATGTGCTGCTGCAAGTTTTACTATTGCTAATGCTTTAATCAGAGGCTCTGGCATTTTTTCTGTGCCAATCTTAAAATTTTCTAAAGAACGCTGAGTCTGCGCTCCCCAGTAATGTTCACTTGGTACTTTTACTTCCCCTAAGCTGTCTGATTCTATTCTCGTCTTTCTATCCATATTTTCCTCCTGGTGTTATGCAAACTGGTTCATTACATAATTTTTTCATGCCTACTTCTTGGTTAATTAAATCATACTAGATCCAAGTAGTCAAGTGTACGAACATTGCAATTTTCAGGTAACTTGCATGGTAGATGTACAACTGTACGAACATTGTCTAGCAGGAGGGTGTCATCCCAGCGCCCCTATGATGTCATCACAGTGCTTGACACTTGGATCCAGAAATTTTATTAAGTTGGTAAGCATAAAAGTAGCCGTTTTATGTTAAAATACAACGTTTTGATGATTATGAAAAGGCTGGATCCAAGTGTCTGGGCACTGGGATGACACCATCTGCCACGCAAATTGCCTGCAAATTGCAATGTTCGTACAGTTGTGTGGTAGATGCAAGTAGCTGACACTGGGATTTGTTGTGTTTAACAAAAACAAATGTTCGTACAAATATATTCTAGTTATATGATAAAATAAATGAAATTCACATCTTAAAAGGATCATATACATCGATTTCCTTAGAATTACTCTTTTTCAATTTTTCACTTAATAATCTTAAAATAGGCTGTAAATCACCATTAATTGATAAGCACAGCACTTCTTTATTGAGATAATTAGCTAGGTGATTCTTCTTTTCCAGAATTTCTGCTTCCCTCAATAAGTCGCATTTGTTTAATACTACAATCTCTTCTTTTTCAACAAGATCACTATTGTAAAGTTCCAATTCATTATGGATACAACTATAAGCCGAAACAACGTCATCGTGAGTTACATCGATTAAATGAAGTAAAATTTGACACCTTTCTATGTGCTTTAAAAATTTATGCCCGAGCCCAACTCCAAGGTGAGCATCAGTAATTATTCCAGGAATATCTGCTATTACAACTTCGCTATCATCCACTTTTACCATGCCTAAATGAGGTCTTACGGTGGTAAATGGATAATCGCCTACTTTTGTATCGGAATTTGAGCAGCGAGTCAAAAATTTTGATTTACCTGCGTTTGGCATGCCAATAATTCCAACATCTGATAAAACTTTTAGTTTTAATAATACATGTTTTTCTTCGCCAGGCTGACCGTAAGTAAAATGTCTTGGTGCCTTATTAGTAGAAGATTTAAAATTAGTATTTCCAAGTCCACCTTTTCCACCCTGTGCTACTTGAAATTCCATACCAGGCTTGTCAAGATCGACTATTATCTCTTCACTTTCTTCATCGATTATTTGTGCACCGACTGGAACTTTAAGTATAACGTCTTTCCCTGCTGTGCCAGATCTATCCCTGCCTGCACCATTTTTTCCACTATCTGCTTTAATGTGTCTTCTATAACGAAAATGAAGCAAAGTGTTGAGATTAGCGTCGCTGATGAAAACTATGTTTCCACCCTTTCCTCCATTACCACCATTTGGACCACCAAATTCAACGAACTTTTCTCGACGAAAACTTGCACAGCCATCACCACCGTCACCGGCTTTTAAACACAATTTTACTTCGTCTATAAAACCCATGCTAACCCACGATAATATTTAGCATCCTTTCCTAACGTGCTTTCTATTCTCATTAGCTCGTTATACTTCGCGAGTCTATCAGAACGCGATAGCGACCCGGTTTTTATTTGCCCACAATTTGATGCAACTGCTATGTGGGATATTGTTGTATCTTCTGTTTCACCTGAGCGGTGAGAAATAACAGCTTTATAGCCATTTGATTTTGCCATTTCAATTGCATTAAACGTTTCTGTTAACGTCCCTATTTGATTTGGCTTGATCAGTACAGCGTTTGCCATTTTTTCCTCTATTCCTTTGCATATCAGTTCACAATTTGTAACAAACAAATCATCCCCGACCAATTGAATTTTATTCCCTAGTTTTGCAGTAAGCAATTTCCAGCCTTCATAGTCGTCTTCACTCATTGCATCTTCTATAGAAATTATTGGATATTTTTCCACAAGGTCACAATAGTATTCAGTCAATTCTTTTGAAGTAAGCTCTTTATTTTCAAACTTGTAAATTTTGTTGTGACAAAAAGTAGATGAAGCAACATCAAGGCCCAGTGCAAAATCACTTTGCGCTGAATAACCTGCTGATTCTATAGCGTATATGATCAAATCAAGTGCTTCTTCAGTACTTTCAATATTTGGTGCAAAACCGCCTTCATCTCCTACGTTTGTGCTATAACCTTTTTTCTTAAGAATGCTACGTAAGTTGTGGAACACCTCCGCAGACATTCTGATTGCTTCACTGAAAGTCTCAGCCCCGACCGGAAGAATCATGAATTCTTGAAAATCGAGCTTATTGTCTGCATGTACTCCGCCATTAATTATGTTAATGAGTGGAACCGGCATAACACTCGTCTGCTCTCCCCCCAAATATCTGTAGAGCGGCACTTTAAAACTGTTTGCTGCTGCTTTTGCAACCGCAAGAGACACACCCAAAGTTGCATTTGCTCCAAGTTTAGATTTGTTTTTTGTTCCATCTAGTTCAATTAATGCTTCATCAATTGCATTTTGGTCCGCTGCATTCATTCCAATGATTTCATCTGCTATTATCCCATTTACAGCTTGAACAGCTTTCAGCACTCCTTTACCACAATACCTTTTTTCATCTTGGTCCCTGAGTTCCAAGGCTTCTAATTTACCAGTTGAAGCTCCAGAAGGTACAGATGCCCTGCCTATTGCTCCATCACAGAGCTCAATCTCTACCTCAACAGTGGGATAACCTCTGCTATCTAAAATTTCTCTTGCAAATACGTTGTTGATTATCTTATTCATCGCATTAAACCTTAACTTCTGCAATAAGTGCTGCAGTTTCTTTTGCCAATTTAGCTATATTACTACCAGCACCAATAAATAATACTATATCACCTGGACTTGTCGAATCACTAATAAAATGTGAAATGAGCAAAGCATCATTCATAATTTTTGTGTTATTAAATCCATTACTGATTAAAGCTTCTTGTATATCATTAATTCCACAACCAGGAATGGGCTTGTCTTCTGGGGGATGAACAGGGGTGAGGATGACATAATCAAACATCATGAAAATTCGTATGAATTCATCAAAAAAATTACGAATGCGAGCAAAACGAAGTGGTTCGATAATTCCTATTATCTTTCCTTTAGTAATCGAACGTGCTGCTGTTAAAGTTGCTTGTATTTCGTTTGGATGATGAGCATAATCCTCAATTAGCTTAACACCCTTAATATCGGCAATTAAAGAAAATCTTCTTGCTACTCCTTTGAATTCAAAAAGGCCTTTTTTAATGTCTGCATCGCTAATTCCGAGCTTTATCGCAACTGATATTGCAGTTAGTGCGTTACTGACTTTATGCATTCCTATTGTGTTTGATAGTACTACGTTTTTTATTCTGTGGTTATTGTCAATCAACACATCAAATTCCATGCTGTTATTATGTTGTTCGATGTTGCTGGCTCTTATGCTACCATTCTCAAACCCAAACGTTATAGAATTACTCGCATCATAATTAATGCCTACAGAATCAGGCAAAACTGCAAAATCTGCTTTGCTTATAAACTGAAAAAACGCATTTTTAATATTGTCGAATGTACCATAATGATCCATATGATCGTCGTTAATACTCGTTATAACAGCAATATTTGCAGGGATTTTTAGCATAGTTCCATCAGACTCATCAGCCTCGATCAGAAAAGTATCACTCTTTCCAAGTTTTGAATTACTCTGATACGAATTTAGTATTCCTCCTACAATTACAGTTGCATCAATATTAGAATGATCAAAAATGGAAGCAATCATAGCTGTTGTTGTTGTCTTTCCGCTTGAACCTGAAACCGCTATCACATATTTACCTTTCATAATTTCAGCAAGTATGTCTGATCTATGCAAAACGGTTTTATTGTTATTTTTTGCCGCAATTAACTCCACATTATCAGATTCTATTGCAGAAGAATGTACAACTATTTGAGCTTGGCTTATATTATTAGCATTGTGACCAATATAAACCTCTATACCTAGCTTTTGTAACTTATTTATATTGTCGTTTGATTGTGCATCACTGCCTTGAACTTTGCAATTGGAATTGTGAAGAATTTCAGCAATGGCACTCATTCCAATTCCACCTATACCAATAATATGTATTATTCCTTCTTGAGTTTTGTTAATATTTAGCAGTAGATGTTTACTCATTACTAAATTTATTATAGTATAATTTAAAATCCTCATAGTATCGAACCCTCTTACCGAATACAATGATAAAAAACCTAGCCTTCCTATGTCTAATATTCGTTTTGATGAGTAGTTGCAGTTTTAGCAACAGGTTTAATTGCACTGCAGGTCATTACAAAATTGGCAGCAGCTACACAATAAATGGTATAACTTATTATCCAAAAAACTGTAAACACTATGAAGAGATAGGGACAGCGTCGTGGTATGGAATAGAAGATCACGGCACGCTTACAGCAAATGGTGAAGTGTTTAACCGCCACTTGATCTCTGCAGCACATAAGACTTTGCCCCTACCCTGCTTTGTTCTTGTCACTAATTTAGAAAATGGAAGAAAGCTTGTTACAAGGGTTAACGATAGAGGGCCTTTTATTGAAGGCAGAATAATAGACTTATCAGAAAAAGCAGCTCAAGTCTTAGGATTTCATAAATCTGGGCTTGCAAAAGTAAAAGTTCAATACCTAAGAAAGATGTCAGAACAATTGATACAAAATACTCCTCATTACAGAAAGCAATATGAAAAAGAAATGCAGAAACGTCATCCGAAACAAGACAGTGCAGAAAGTAAGGGATATGTTGCATTTTTTAAAAGTGCTCAGGCTGCTAAATCAGCTGCATCAAAGCTTCGCAATCAAGGAATAAAAAATGTTAGATTGCTTTTTAAGAACGATCAATATTGCGTGAAAGTGAGTTATAGGTAGTGGTGAGTGCAGAATTTGAAAGATTTGGTTAATGTAAGGAACGCTGGCTAACTATTGTAAGTTAAAAATGTGATATAAAAAAGATATCAACAATTTATAGCTATACCACCGCGATATCTCTTAGCCGCTAACAAGTAGCGAAATGACAGCAATCCTACGTCATGCCGCCGCTAACCGTCATACCGCGATTCATTCGCGGTATCTCAGCCGCTAACAAGTAGCGGGATGACGAGCTTATCGTCATGCCACCGCGAACCGTCATGCCGCGATTCATTCGCGGTATCTCAGCCGCTAACAAGTAGCAGAATGACAGCAATCCTACGTCATACCGTCACGGTATCTCTAGATCCCGCTAACAAGTAGCGGGATACTTGACCTTTACAGGAATGACAGTTGTCGTTTAGCTATAAATGTTAAGAAATTTACCAAATAAAAAAAAAGGCAAAGAAACCCTAGGGTAGCTAGTATTCAAATTCTCCCTTGTCTATTTGACGTCTTTTACTGTCTTAAACACTTTATAAGCGCGTTTCGGCTTGTATAGGTAGAAACCTAAAAGTTTTATAAAGACATGAGGTGCACATAGTGCAAAAAATTAAGCATGATTTACGCCAAATACATTAAGTTTTTTGTCATTAATCCACTGCAGAGGTTGCGAAGATAAATAAATAGCTTCAGTTTCATGATAAGAGGGCTGGCGGAGTTTGTCAAGTAAGTTTTTCGTTTCATCCAATGCGCTGCCAAAAGTTTGTTATGCAAGAATGCACTAGCCATTTCTCACAGATTCATTTAAACTTAATCAAGTAGGAGTATTATTAACGCGAAAAGAGTTTAATTAGAGATTTAAGTGATATGGCGCGTGAGGAAGATATAAACCAATTAGTAGAAAATGGATTTGATATTAACTCAAAAGATGCAAGTGGAATCACTCTCTTGCATAAGTTCACAAAAGAAGGCGATTTAGTTGGAGTAAAGTCATTACTAGAGCACGAAGCTGATTTCAATGTCGTAGACAACGAAAATAGAAACCCTCTGCATTACGCCATTATGCATGGACACAAGAAAGTTGCTAAACTTTTTGTTAACCAACTGACAATTAATTCCAAGGATAAAAATGGATTCACTCCACTGCACCTTGCTGCACTACAAGATGACACGGAATTAATAGATTTTTTGATAACAAAAGGCGCAAAAATTAATGAAAAAGATGTCAAAGAGGGCTATACTCCTCTTCATATAGCTTCACTATACGGTTCTAAAAAAAGTGTTCAAATTTTAATTGATAGCGGAGCAAATCTCGAATGTGAAGATAACAATTTTCGTACTCCTTTGTTTTTAACCATTTATCAATGCACCGCACATTATGACAGCAGAGCAGAAATTATAGAATATCTGATAAAGAAAGGTGCAAATATAGAAGCCAAAGATGCAGAAAATAACACTACGCTTTTCCTAGCAGCGTATAACAACAAAATGCAAATAGTAAAACTTATTGCAAAAAAACAGCAAGCAAGTAACGATAAAATTAAACTTAAAGAGTTTTTTTGCACAAAAAACAACCATGGTTTTGATGCGTTAGATTGCGCTATTGAGCATAATAATAGAAAAATGGTAACATTTCTTGTTTCAAAGGGAATAGAAGCAAACGATCAAGATTTTAATGGTAACGCTAGGCTGCATAAAGCTAGCCATAATGGTAACACTAAAACAGTTAAGCTCTTATTGAAGCTTAAGGTAAACGTTAATGCTGTTACTAAATGTAACAGAACTCCCTTGCTACTCGCAGTTAAAAAAGGCCATACACAAATTGTGAAAATGTTATTGGAAGTTAGAGCCAATATGAACATTTGTGAGCAACAAGGTTTTGCACCTCTACATCTTGCTGTTCAAAAGGATTATTTTGATATAGCTCAGTTGTTAACAGAAAAAGGTGCAGACCTTAACATTAAGTGCAATAACGGTCATACCGCAATAGATATGTTCATTAGCAAGGCTCATAGCAAAAAAAACATCGAAGAAAATTACAAAAAATTTTGTAGATTTTTGATGCTTTACCTGAAAGAGCTACATAGTAAACACAAAGCCTGTTGTATACTTTCAACCCTAGCTCTAAGCTTAACAATTATAGGCTTACCATTTATTTTCAAGCCTATTATTAAATACAGAGAAAGAAGTAAAATATATAAAAAAATTAGGGCTATGCTGGTCTACATTTAAGTACAAGAAGAGTATACAAAAAATACATAGCCAAAGCTAATACACGACAATTATCTGCTCGATGAAAATGAGATTAAATACATTTTTAATATTTTTATAGAAATCTATTAGTATAGATTTTGTATGCTGTTCTAATGGCTATTTTTAAATGCTTAATACTCCTCTTCATTATTTCTTGCACACATCTACCTACCAAGCAATATCCTATTAACATAGACAATTATAAGCACGATTATCCGTTGCAACAATATAACACCTCTTTGGAGATTAATGAACCGGCAATACCAGAAATTATGCCTTTACCAATAGAGTTTCCCGATCTCACAATCAGTAATCAGCTTATTTCTATTAATGTTAGTGAAGAAGTATCAGTAAAGGATTTGCTGATTGAGATAGGAAAACTTTCTGACGTTAACTTGGATATGGACCCAAAAATATCAGGTAATATTATTTTAAAGCTAAAAGATAAGGATATAAACGAAGTAATTCAGAGTATAGCAAATAGCGCCAAACTGCGTTACTCAACAAGTAATGGTGTAATTAGAATTGAGCAGGACTTGCCATACGCACAAAATTATTACGTAGACTTCATCAATATTCAACATTCTGCTCAAAGCAGTTTCGTCATTAATAACAATATTACTAACAGTGATGGAAGTAACGTTGATAGGGACTATAACAATGTTATGAAGTCTCAATACAGTAGTGACTTATGGAATTCATTAGAAAAAGGCTTGAATGCAATAATGGATGTTAACGGGGTGGATGATGGCGAATTCCTTTCATCCAACAGAGAAGCTGGTGTTATTATTTTGAATGCTAGAAAAGATATCCACAAAGCTGTTGAAGAATATATTAATAAGGTTAAGAAGTTAGCGTCTTCTCAAGTAATGATAGAGGCAAAAATAGTTGAAGTTGTGCTAGATGACAAATACCTTTCTGGTATGAACTTAAATGACTTACAAGATGGAACTAAGTCTATAATAAATCAAGATAACTCCATTATTAACCTAGCAATGAACTTTGGTGCAAATGATCTAGGAGATTTAGTAAAAAATTTAGACAAATTTGGCACTTCAACTGTAATTTCAAGCCCCAGAGTACATGCTATAAATAATCAGCAAGCGATGATTTCATTTACTAAAAACCATATTTATTTTACCTCCGATATACAAAAAGATACTAGAAACTCTAATCAGACCTTAATTACCAAGATGAATAGCGTCCCAATAGGTGTTGTGCTAATAATCCACCCAAGCATTAACATTGATACTAGTGAAATATTCATGGATATACATCCAACTTTATCAAGAATTAACGGCTACACTAAAGATCCAGATATAGAGTACGTCGCACAGCAGAGTAAAATGAAATTAAATAGCGACATTCCAATTGTTGAAATCAGAGAAATGAACTCTATGTTAAAAATTAAGAGCGGTGAAATTATGGTAATCGGCGGGCTTATAGAACATAGAGAAGATAAGCAAAGCTTATTGCATCAGAAATCAAAAAGGCTAGCGAATAATATTAGAACAGTAGAAACTGTCATTTTTTTAAAAGCAACAATCGTACCAACATTTGGTTTGTTAGATAGAAAAGATAAGAATTTATATATATATTAAATTATCACTAAAAATTAAATATCAAACCAACTTCAATATTGTGAGTAGATATGTCATCTGCAACAGGTATCGGAACGCTAAAGTAACGATAGCCGAGAAAGGTTTTGATTTCTGGGATTATTGAATAATCAACACCAAGTTTTATTTGATAAGCAAACCAAGGAACATTCAGTGGCATTGAATTTTGGGGTGACCCATTAATCCTTTTTAATCTAAAAACTGTTGGTCCTATACCAAGACCGATGTACGGAGCAAATTGTGTATCCTGAACGCTGGGATTATAATAGAAGTTTAACAAAAACGCAAATATACTTGCTGATTTATCAAATACCGGAGGAGAATTACTATCTTCAATATTGGCTATAGAATACGCGGCTTCAAAATCAATTTTACCATTTTCTCCAGCATAGTAACCTAAAGACATGCTGCTAAACCACTGGAAATCAATTTTACCATCAAATTGCTGTATACTTTTAATTTCATCTGCCACTATATTTTTTATTATAAAACCATAATGACTTTCAACTAAAGTTAGGACTCTTTTTCCTATTTCTTGTATACCCTTTACAAATATTTCTGAATTATCATGGTATACCTTACCACCGTTAGCGCTAACATAAAAATCAAGTTTTTTTGATTTTTCTTTTGTAGGCTCAGCTTGATCTGCAATACGTGACCACATATTTTTCTGATCAGCTACTTGGAAAACAGAAGGTGGACTACTTTCAAGTTCTTGATATTTTATTGGTATTTCTTTTGCAGTAACCTCCTCAGAACGTATCACACTTTTATTATTGTCTGTTTCTAATTTTAAGGGTTGTACTTGCTCAATGTGTGTATCATTACTAATATAAGTAATAAAAAAATAGACACATGAAATGAAAATCAAAAATAAAGTAATAGATATTCTAGTTATCATAAATGAATTCACAATTATCATTTACAGTATAATTACTATATCGTATATTTCTTCAATGTACAAAAATTAAGAAAAAATATTTCCAATTAGATAATTATTTTCCACTCCTTTAACATTAACTTTCACAATACTCTTGGCTTGAGCTTTTGATTCAAGCTTTATTAATGCAAAATTTTCTGCTCTACCGACATTATTTTGCTCAACCAGAACACTTTGCTCGGTGCTGAGCAAAGATTGATAAAAACTGCTCATCATTTCCTTATTCACCTCTCTTAGGTGCTTTACCCGTTCTTTACGTACATTTTCTGGTATTTGCGGCATCCGTGCAGCAGGTGTATTTTTCCGCTCTGAATATGGAAAAGCATGTAGGTAAACTACATTTATTTTTTTTAGTAGATCAACCGTATCCTGAAACATTTCATCAGTTTCTGTTGGAAATCCAGCAATAATATCAGCGCCAAATGCTATATTAGGTCTCAAGCTCTTCATTTTATGATAAAATTCTATCACTTGCTCTCTGTTGTGACGACGCTTCATTCTCTTTAGTATTAAATTATTACCAGATTGTAGACTCAAATGTAAATGAGGCATAAGTCTTGACTCATTAGCTATTAAATCCATTAATTCGTCGTCAACTTCAGCAACATCGATAGAGGAAAGTCTTAGCCTCTTCAACTCTGGTATATCCTTTAAAACTCTCCTAATCATTGAACCAAGTGATGGCTTACCCAACAAATCTGTACCAAAGTCAGTAATATCAACCCCTGTAAACACTACTTCTTGATATCCATTTTCTACAAAGATCCTGATTTGCTCTATAATACTGTTTATTGGCACAGATCGATTATTCCCTCTTGCCTCAGTAATTGAACAAAATGTGCAGCTATGATTACAACCATTTTGAATTTCAATAAATGCCCTTGACTTATCTTCAAATCCATTAATTAGAACAGGTTCTACTTGGTTATCACTGACCAAGATTTTATCGTCATTTAGTAAGTAATTTTCAGCTTTTAGCTTATCTTGATTACCGAGCACTTTACTTACACCAGGAATGCTACTGTAAACTTCTGGATCCAACTGAACAGCACAACCAACTACGATAATTTCTTTATTTGGATCATTTTTGTAAATCTTACGTATCTTTTGCTTTACCTGACGTTCTGCTTCGTTTGTCACTGCACAGCTATGCACCACAACAACATTTTCTCTCTTTGCTTTTTTTAATGCTTCTTTGATTAACTCGCTCTCGTAAAAATTTAGACGACAACCAAATGTTATCACTTCATTCATGTTAGTATTTTTTGCTTTAATAGACCTAAATTATATCAAATATCCAAGCAAAGTCTCTTGCATGACTATTTTTTTGTAAATAAATGCTATGCAAGCAGCAGACACTGGGATCTCAACGATTTTCACTCAGACACAGTATCACTCCTTTGCTTATTATAGTCTTTTGACCTTTTTAAGATACAATCCGGATTGGATACTGAGTTGGTGAGTATAAAAGTATAGCTTCTACGTCATACCGCTGCGGTATCTCTTAGCCGCTAACAAGTAGCGGGATGACGATTGTCGGTGAATCTAAGTTACCTTAGCTACATTTCTAGCTGTCACTATAAATGTATGGATTTTTTATCGTGCCATGTTATAATTAACGTCTTGCTAAAAATTAAATATTAATGAACGAACTAAGGAAGTTAAGTATTACACAAATGCATGACGGGCTCAGAAAAAGGAATTTTTCTGCCGTTGAACTTGTAAAGGCGCACATTAGTGCGGTTGAAAATGAGAAATTAAATGCATTTATAACAAAAACCCCAGAGATAGCAATGAAAGCTGCTAAAGCTGCAGATGAATGTTTCTCTAGGCAAAAGGATGATTTAATCTCACCGCTCATGGGTGTACCAGTTGGCATCAAAGATCTATTCTGTACAAAAGGAATAAAAACAACAGCATGCTCAAGAATGCTGGAAAATTTCGTTCCGACTTATGAATCTACAGTATCTGACTTGCTTTTAAAAAGTGGAGCAGCCATGCTCGGTAAGCTTAATATGGATGAATTTGCTATGGGTTCTGCGAACACAAACAGCTATTTTGGCCCTGTTGAAAATGTGTGGATTAGAAAAAGCGATGGGGAAAAAGTTGTTCCTGGTGGATCATCTGGTGGATCTGCAGCATCGGTGGCTGGATTTTTATGCGCTGGAGCACTAGGGAGTGACACCGGTGGATCTGTGCGCCAACCAGCAGCTTATTGTGGAGTGGTTGGAATAAAGCCAACTTATGGAAGATGCTCGCGTTTTGGTATGATTGCATTTGCGAGTTCTCTAGATCAAGCAGGAGTCATTACTCGTTCTGTCTCTGATTCAGCATTAATGCTGGAAGCAATCTGTGGCTATGATACAAAAGATTCAATATCAAGCGAAAAGCCAGTGCCTAAATTTTCTAGCTTTATAAATGGTGATGTCAAGGGTAAGCGTATTGGTATACCAAAAGAATATAGGATGGATGGAATTTCAGAGGAAATAGTCCATAATTGGGAGAAAGTTGCTTCCTATTTAAAAGAAAATGGCGCTGAAGTTGTTGACGTTACTCTGCCACATACTAAATATGCAATACCAGTCTATTATTTAATTTGTTCTGCTGAAACTTCATCCAATCTTGCTCGTTATGACGGTGTGCGTTATGGGTTCAGGGTTGATGCTGATACCCTTGAAGAAATGTATTCACTAACAAGAGCAGAAGGTTTCGGTAAAGAGGTGAAAAGAAGAATTTTAATTGGCGCTTATGCGCTTTCCTCAGGTCATTACAATGAATATTACGAAAAAGCACAGTGTATCAGGGCATTAATCAGAAATGATTTTATAAAAGCGTTTGAAAAAATAGATTACATACTTGTGCCATCTGCTCCAACAGAAGCTTTTGGCTTAAATGAAAAGCCAGATCCGCTAATTATGTGCATCAATGATGTGTTTACTGTGCCGGCAAGTCTGGCAGGATTGCCTGCTATTTCTGTTCCTGTTGGGCTCTCCAATGAGGGTTTACCACTTGCCTTGCAAGTGATTGGAAATTATTATGATGAAGCTGGAATATTAAATGTGGCAAGTGTGATAGAGCAAAATTGCGGCAGAATAATTAGACCTCTTGCATAATCTATTTTTTGATAGTAATTTTTGCATTAAAATTTGCTTACGCTCCTCAACGTACTCTATGGTTCCATTTTTAGATGAATAGCAAAAACAGGGTATATTAATCTGTTTACAAAATTTTCGTGTAACAGTTCACACTTAATTAAACAGACTGAATTCTGTAATTTTGGGATGTTGAAAAATTTACCTCACGTTGTCATTCCAGCGCATAACGCTGAAATCCAGATTTATAGAAACGAAAAAACTTGCTTGACACATTTTGCCAACCCCCTTATTATGATGTGTAGTACAATGATACAAATTAAGAATTCCCCCATCCTGTGCTGGTTCTTCGATCTGAAATCCTACTTCTACCTGATCACAACCAATGTTAATTTGTCCTATTAATGCTTTAATAATGCCGCGCTTAGTTTGCCAATCTAGCTGTTCCAGGTTCGATTTTACACTAGAATAAAAATTCTTTATGCTATTTATAATAAGACTTATTCCTTTTTCTACTGCCTTCTGATCAACTACCTTTTTTTTCTCTTCTTCTATCCCTTGTAAGCGTTCTTTCATTTTTCTCATTGTCTGTTTAAATTCTTCCTCGCTTATATATCCTTTCTCTCCTGCATTTTCTTGACTATAATAATCTTCCATTAATTTTTCGATACCTTCTTTTATTTGATTTTCTCTTCTTGCAAACTTTTTCTCTGATGATTCATCATTTTTATTTTCTAATACTCTACGTTGGTATTCCTTTTTTATCATCTCTGGGTTTTTTAGTACATCTTTCACCTTTTCCCATACTGACCTTACCCAGAAAAAGTGGAGAGAAAGAAAGGAGTTTTTTTGGGTAAAATAAAATTTTGGAGGATTAGAAATAGCAAGAGAATATACGGCAGAATTCAAATTGGAAGCTGTTAAGCTGGCAAATGAACAAAGAAAGGTAGGTCAACCAGT